>NZ_JBDPLT010000005.1:0-255727 GCF_039871775.1 Plantactinospora sp. B5E13 | reverse complement strand
CGTCTACGAACACGTACAGTGCAGTCAGAAGGGTGTCGATGTCGGCAGTCACGAGCAGACAACGACACCCTTCCCTGTGTCGATACGCCAAGTCCCCCACCAGGCCAGATTTAGGACTCAATCATCTCGGTGATCGGCAGCTTCACCGGAAACGGCTCGCCCAGTTCCAGCAGGTCGGCGGTTTCGGCGAGCAGTTCGTACTCCCGGTTGCCGCTGCGGCCCGGCTGGTCGGCCAGCCGGGCCGCGTGCACCCGGACCGGATCCTGCTCGACCCGCCAGTAGGCCGGGATGCCGGCGGCGGCGTACTCGGCGGGCTTGCTGAACCGGTCGGTGCGCCGGGTGCCGGGCGAGACGACCTCCACCGCGAGCAGCACCTCGTGCGGGAGCAGGAAGTGCCGGTTCGCCGGGATGCCGGCCAGGTGGACCAGGACGTCCGGTTCCCGGGTGAAGTTGGCGGCCAGCGCCACCCCGACCGCCTGGGCGGCCCGCAGGTGCGCCGGCGCGTGCGCGCGTAACCAGTTCCAGAGCAGACCGGCGATGTGCTGATGGCCCAGGGTGGGGGAGGAGACCACGTGGACGACTCCGTCGACGAGTTCGACCCGGGGGGCGTCCGGCGGCAGGTCCAGGAGGTCTTCCAGGGTGTAGCCGGCCTGACGCTGCCGGACCGGGTCCGGCTGCCACGGTCCGGGCGGCTGGGAGCTCGGCTCGGCCCTCACCCGTCCAGCCTAACGGCGTCCGGCCGTCGTCAGGGGGACACGCCATCCGGCTTGTCGCAGACGAAGATGGCGGTGCCGGGGAAGAGCCGGCCGCGCAGCGGGCTCCACTGCCCCCAGACCTGCTCGTGCCCGGCCGGCCACTCCGGCTCGACCAGGTCCCGCAGCACAAAACCGGCGCCGACGAGTTCGCGGATCCGGTCGCCGAGGGTGCGGTGCTGCTCGACGTAGGTCGGCACCCCGGCGGCGTCCTGTTCCACGTACGGGCGACGGTCGAAATAGGAGTGGACCGCCTTCAGCCCCTCCTCGCCCGGGTCGTCCAGGAAGATCCAGCGCATCGGGTGGGTGACCGAGAAGACCCAACGGCCACCGGGGCGGAGCACCCGGAACACCTCCCGCATCGCCGCCGCCGAGTCGGCCACGAACGGGATCGCGCCGAACGCCGTGCAGACGATGTCGAACGTGCCGGCGCCGAACGGCAGGGCCAGGGCGTCGGCCTGGACCAGCGGCACGCGTACCCCGGAACGGGCGGCGGCGTGCGCGGCGTGCCGCAGCATACCGGCGGAGAGGTCCAGCCCGACCGGTCGGGCACCCTGGCTGGCCAGCCACCGCGCGGCCGCCGCGGCACCGCAGCCGAGTTCGAGTACGCGCCGACCGCGCAGGTCGCCGAGCAGCCGCGCGTCGGACTCGCGCAGCCCTTCAGGGCACCACACGAAGTCGACCTCGCCCAGGAAGGCGCCGTGTTCGGCCTGGTAGTCGTCGGCGTCGCCGTCCCACCAGCGTCGGTTGGCCCACCGGCTCTCGGCGTCGGTGACCGGACGCCGGAGCACCCCGACCGGCCCCTCCCCGGCCGGATCGTCCCCCGTCGTTTCCTGCCCGGCCGGATCGTCCCAGGAAGGGATGGTCAGGCGAGGATCGTCCGGCAGGGTGTTGTCGTGCATCCCGTCACGCTAGTGCCCGATCCGCCGGCCACCCGGCCCGCCCTGCCGGCGACGTTCCGGCCACCCTGCGGGGGTGAGGCCCGGCGTCCGGTCCGGGGTGGTTTCCGCCCTTCGGCGGCAGCGCTTCCCGAGCAGTGGACAGCGGATCTCATCACGTGTGGGGAGGGCTTGCATGCTGTGGTAATGCGCACGGTAAGCTGTTCGATGCGCTCGCGGATCGTGTGCCTCGGCAGGGAGCAGGCCCGCGGTCGCCGGGTTCCTCACATGATCGGGCAGCGGTCATGAGGGGTTCCTGACGACGGGTCCGCAGGCGCAAACGGGTCACCGCGACACAAGCCTGCTGTGACATCCATCCGACCGGAGCAACCGCCCACATGACGAGCAGCATCGAGGCCCCCTCGAGCGCCACCAAGGTCACCGTCGACGACCTCGGTTCCGAGGAAGCGTTCCTCGCCGCGATCGACGAGACCATCAAGTACTTCAACGACGGCGACATTGTCGAAGGCACCGTCGTCAAGGTCGATCGGGACGAGGTCCTGCTCGACATCGGCTACAAGACCGAGGGTGTCATCCCCTCGCGTGAGTTGTCGATCAAGCACGACGTTGACCCCGCCGAGGTGGTGTCGGTCGGTGATCACATCGAGGCCCTTGTGCTCCAGAAGGAGGACAAGGAGGGTCGCCTGATCCTCTCGAAGAAGCGGGCCCAGTACGAGCGGGCCTGGGGCACGATCGAGAAGATCAAGGACGAGGACGGTGTCGTCCGCGGCTCGGTCATCGAGGTGGTCAAGGGTGGCCTCATCCTCGACATCGGTCTGCGTGGCTTCCTGCCCGCCTCCCTGGTCGAGATGCGCCGGGTGCGGGACCTCCAGCCGTACGTCGGGCGTGAGCTCGAGGCCAAGATCATCGAGCTGGACAAGAACCGCAACAACGTGGTGCTGTCCCGCCGTGCCTGGCTCGAGCAGACGCAGTCCGAGGTGCGTACCGAGTTCCTCAACAAGCTGCAGAAGGGCCAGGTCCGCAAGGGCGTCGTCTCCTCGATCGTCAACTTCGGCGCCTTCGTCGACCTCGGCGGCGTGGACGGTCTGGTGCACGTCTCCGAACTCTCCTGGAAGCACATCGACCACCCGTCCGAGGTTGTCGAGGTCGGCCAGGAGGTGGAGGTCGAGGTCCTCGACGTCGACCTCGACCGCGAGCGGGTCTCGCTGTCGCTGAAGGCGACCCAGGAGGACCCGTGGCGTCAGTTCGCCCGCACCCACGCGATCCAGCAGATCGTGCCGGGTAAGGTCACCAAGCTGGTGCCGTTCGGTGCGTTCGTCCGGGTCGACGACGGCATCGAGGGCCTGGTCCACATCTCCGAGCTGGCCGAGCGCCACGTGGAGATCCCGGAGCAGGTCGTCCAGGTGGGCTCGGACGTCATGGTCAAGGTCATCGACATCGACCTGGAGCGGCGGCGGATCTCGCTCTCGCTCAAGCAGGCGAACGAGGGCTTCGTCGAGGGCGAGGAGCACTTCGACCCGACCCTCTACGGCATGACCGCCACCTACGACAACGAGGGCAACTACATCTACCCCGAGGGCTTCGACCCGGAGACCGGGGAGTGGCTCGAGGGCTTCGACAAGCAGCGGGAAGCCTGGGAGACGCAGTACGCCGAGGCCCGTCAGCGCTGGGAGGCGCACACCAAGCAGGTGCAGAACTCCCGGGCCGCGGACGCCGAGGCGGCGGCCAACCCGGCGCCGGCCACCACGGGCGGCGGCGGCGCCACCTCGACCAGCCCGGCCCCGAGCCGGCAGGCCGAGGAGCCGGCCGGCACCCTGGCCACCGACGAGGCGCTCGCCGCGCTGCGGGAGAAGCTCGCCGGCGGCAAGTGACCCTGTCGGCCAGGTAACGGCCCGGACAGCAGTCCGCGCGTCAGGCCCGCTTCCCGGCACCCGGTTCCGACCGGGTGCCGTGGGGGCGGGCCTGACGCCGTTTGGTTGACTGGACCGGTGCTGATGATCGGACTCACCGGTGGCATCGGAGCCGGAAAGAGCGTCGTCGCGACCCGACTGGCCGCCCTCGGCGCCGTGGTGATCGACTCGGACCGGCTCGCCCGCGAGGTCGTCGCACCCGGCACCGACGGGCTCCGCGCCGTCGTCGCCGCGTTCGGGCCGGAGGTGTGCCGGCCCGACGGCAGCCTGGACCGGCCGGCACTCGGCCAGATCGTCTTCGGTGACGCCTCGGCCCGGGCCCGGCTGGAGCAGATCATCCACCCCCGGGTCCGGGCCCGGACCGCGCAACTGGCCGCCGGGGCGGCACCGGACGCGATCGTGGTCAACGACGTACCGCTGCTGGTCGAGGTGGGCCTGGCGCCGACGTACCACCTGGTGCTGGTGGTCCGGGCGGCGGAACGGACCCGGATCGACCGACTGGTCCGCCACCGGGGCATGACCGTCGAGCAGGCGGAGCAGCGGATCCGTGCCCAGGCCGGGGACGCCCGGCGGGAGGCCGCCGCCGACGTGCTGCTGGACAACAACGGTGACCTGGACGCCCTGCACGCCGCGATCGACACGCTGTGGCGGGAGCGGCTGCTGCCGTACGAGCGCAACGTCCGGGAGCGTCAGGTGGTCCGGTCCGACCAGCTCCGGATCGTCGAGCCCGATCCCGGCTGGGCGGCCGGGTACGAGCGGCTGGCCGCCCGGATCCGGCACGCACTACGGCCGGCCGAGGTACGGGTCGACCACGTCGGGTCGACCGCGGTTCCCGGACTGGCGGCGAGGGACGTCGTCGACGTCCAGTTGGGGGTCGACTCGCTCGCCGAGGCGGACGGACTGGCGGACCGGCTCGCCGACGCCGGCTTTCCGCGCTGTCCCGGTCAGTGGTGGGACAACCCGCGTTTCCCGACCGACGCCGAGCGGTGGGAGAAGCGGCTGCACGGCAGCGCCGACCCGGGCCGGCCGGTCGATCTGCACGTCCGGGTGGTCGGCTCGCCCGCCTGGCGGTACGCCCTGCTGGTCCGGGACCACCTGCGGGCGGATCCGGCACGCCGGGACGACTACCTGGCGGTCAAGCGGCGGCTGGCGGCGGCCGGCCGGGACTCCGAGGCGTACGCGGTCGGCAGGCAGCCGTGGTTCGACCGGGAACATCGGGAGGCCGAGGCGTGGGCTGCGGCGACAGGCTGGCGGCCCTGACCAGGCTGTTGACGTCAGGTCACCGCTGCCGAGGACTGTGGCGAAGGGGCGCTCGCGGCGGCCGGGCTGGTGCGCTCGCCGGCTCGCGCCGGGGCTGCAACCGCTCTCCCGGGTGCGACGGCCGGTGTGGCGGCTGTCGCAGACCCGGTCGGCCGCCGCGAGCGGCCTACCCTAGAACGGTAGCGCGGTGCCCTATGACACACAATGACCATATCGAAGCCGATCGTGTACCGACCGTTGCCCCGGCGGTTTGTCGGACCGGCGGCGTACGGTTGAGGCCATGGCGCTCGACATTCCCCGACTTGACGGCCGCTTCGAGGTGGTCAGCGAGTTCCAACCCTCCGGTGACCAGCCGACGGCGATCGCCGAGCTCGAGCGGCGGGTCCGGCGCGGTGAACGGCACTCCGTGCTGCTCGGCGCGACCGGCACCGGTAAGAGTGCCACCTCCGCCTGGCTGATCGAGCGGCTGCAGCGGCCCACCCTGGTGCTGGCCCCCAACAAGACCCTCGCCGCCCAGCTCGCCAAGGAGTTCAGCGAGCTGATGCCGCACAACGCGGTCGAGTACTTCGTCTCCTACTACGACTACTACCAGCCCGAGGCGTACATCCCGCAGACCGACACCTACATCGAGAAGGACTCCTCGATCAACGAGGAGGTCGAGCGGCTGCGGCACTCGGCGACGATGTCGCTGCTGACCCGGCGGGACGTGGTGGTGGTCGCCACCGTCTCGGCGATCTACGGCCTGGGCACCCCGGACGAGTACCTCGACCGGGCGGTCCGGATCACCGTCGGCCAGGAGGTCGAGCGGGACAAGCTGCTCCGCCGGCTCGTCGACATCCAGTACACCCGCAACGACATGGCCTTCAACCGGGGCACCTTCCGGGTCCGCGGCGACACCCTGGAGATCATCCCGGCGTACGAGGAACTCGCGCTCCGGATCGAGTTCTTCGGTGACGAGGTCGAGAAGCTCTACTACCTGCACCCGCTGACCGGGGACGTGGTCCGGGAGGTCGACCACTTCCTGATCTTTCCGGCCACGCACTACGCCGCCGGTCCGGAGCGGATGGAACGGGCGATCGCCGGCATCGAGGCCGAGCTGACCGAGCGGCTCGCCGAGCTGGAGCGGCAGAACAAGCTCCTGGAGGCGCAGCGGCTGCGGATGCGGACCACGTACGACGTGGAGATGATGCGCCAGGTCGGCTTCTGTTCCGGCATCGAGAACTACTCGATGCACATCGACGGCCGGCTGCCGGGCAGCCCGCCGCACTGTCTGCTGGACTACTTTCCCGACGACTTCCTCACCGTCATCGACGAGTCGCACGTGACGATCCCGCAGATCGGCGGCATGTACGAGGGTGACGCCTCCCGTAAGCGGATGCTGATCGAGCACGGCTTCCGGCTGCCCAGCGCGGCCGACAACCGGCCGCTGCGCTTCGACGAGTTCCTGGAGCGGGTCGGGCAGATGGTCTACCTCTCCGCCACCCCCGGCCCCTGGGAGCTGGAGCAGGCCCAGGGTGAGGTGGTCGAGCAGGTGATCCGGCCGACCGGCCTGGTCGACCCCGAGGTGGTGGTCAAGCCGACCAAGGGCCAGATCGACGACCTGATGCACGAGATCAAGCTGCGTACCGAACGGGACGAGCGGATCCTGGTCACCACGCTGACCAAGAAGATGGCCGAGGACCTCTCCGACTACCTGCTCGAGCACGGCATCCGGGTCCGCTACCTGCACTCCGAGGTCGACACCCTGCGCCGGGTCGAGCTGCTGCGCGAGCTGCGCAAGGGCGACTACGACGTCCTGGTCGGGATCAACCTGCTCCGGGAGGGCCTGGACCTACCCGAGGTGTCCCTGGTCGCGATCCTCGACGCCGACAAGGAGGGTTTCCTGCGCAGCGGCCGCTCCCTGATCCAGACCATCGGCCGGGCCGCCCGGAACGTCTCCGGCCAGGTCCACATGTACGCCGACAAGATGACCCCGTCGATGGCGGAGGCGATCGAGGAGACCAACCGCCGGCGGGCCAAGCAGGTGGCGCACAACGAGGCGAACGGGATCAGGCCCGAACCGCTCCGGAAGAAGATCCACGACATCCTGGACGACATCTACCGCGAGGCGGAGGACACCGAGGGGGCCACCACCCGGGTCGGCGGTGCGGTCCGGCAGATGTCCCGGGGCAAGGCGCCGGTGCCGGAGACCCGCAGCCGGGGCCGGGCCACGACCGGGCCGGCCCGGGAGGGGATGGCCCGCGCCGAGCTGGCCCAACTGATCCAGGAGTTGAGCGACCAGATGCTTGCCGCAGCCCGGGAGCTGCAGTTCGAACTGGCGGCCCGGATCCGCGACGAGGTCGCCGAGCTGAAGAAGGAACTGCGCGGCATGGACGCCGCCGGGGTGAAGTAGCGGGCAGGGCGCCGAGGGCGGGTCAGACGTACCGGTTGAAACCGCCCTCGGAGTCGATCACCTGGCCGCTGATCCACCCGCCGTCCGGCGAGCAGAGCCATTCCACCAGTCGGGCGGCGTCGTCCGGTCGGCCCCACTCGCCGCCCGGGAACAACCGGGCCACCACGTCCCGGTCCGGTGCCGCCAGATAGCCGGTGTCGGTCGGTCCCGGGTTGACGCAGTTCACCGTGATGCCCCTCGGCATCAGCAGCGGGCTCAACTGGCGGGTGAGGTTCTCCACCCCGGCCTTGCTGGCCGCGTACGCCAGCTCACCGGGCATCGGACCGAGCCGTTGGCCGCTGGAGAAGAGCACCAGCCGACCGCCGGAGTCGGCCCGGAACGCCGCCGCGAACGCCTCGGCCAGCAGCAGGGTGGCCCGGACGTTGACCACCAGGTGCCGGTCGATCTCGGCCGCGTCCAGCCCGCCGAGCGGGGTGCGGGTCGAGTACGCGTGCACCGCGACGACCACGTCGAGCCGGCCGTGCCCGCGTACCGCCGCGGCGACCAGTTCGGCCGGCGCGTCGGGCAGACCCAGGTCGACGGCCTGGTAGCGGACCCGGTCGGGGTCGCCGGTGCAGGCGGTGAGTTCGGCGAGCAGCGCCGGGACACCGTCCGGGTCGCCGCCGTACGGCTGGGCGTCGTCGTACCCCGGTAACCCGCTGAGCTGGAGTCGGTAGCCGGCGGCGGCGAACCGCCGGGCGACCGCGGCACCGATGCCGATCCGTCGGCTGACCCCGGTGATCAGGGCGACCCGTTCCGTCATTCCGGAAGTGAACTCGATCAGGCCGCCCCGCGCCAACACATTCCCGGACACCGGCGTGGCGTTCACCGGCCGACCAGGCCGGCCCGGCCCGTCGGTGGTGTCCGTCCACATCGGTCGATATGGGCCTGCCCGACCGAATGTCGGTACGGCTTGCTAACGTTCTGCCGCCCCTCGTTCAGGAGCCGAGACGATGACGATCAATACCCACCTCACCGAGTTGGCGGGTCTGCCGGTGGTCACCTTCGACCCGCAGGAGTGGGTGCCGGAGGAAGCGACCGGGACGGTGGCCTGGCGGCTCGACCTTCAGGGGCCGGGGCTGGCCGAGGACCGGTTTGTCGCGCTGACCGAGGCGTTCCTGGACACCGTCACTCCGGTGCAGGTCCGGGTACTGCTGATCGGGGACTGGGGCGACAGCGCCGTACGGCCGGCCCCGGTCGACCTGCTGGTCGGGCTCGCCCCCCGGCTCCGCGGATTACGCGCGCTCTTCGTCGGCGAGATGACCTACGAGCAGTGCGAGATCTCCTGGATCGTCCAGGCCGACCCGGCGCCGCTGCTGACCGCGTACCCGGATCTGGAGGTCCTCCGGATCCGGGGCGCGACCGAGCGGCTGACCCCGGTCCGGCACTCGGCACTTCGCGAACTCGCGATCGAGACCGGCGGCCTGCCCGGGTCCGTCGCCCGAGCGGTGGCGGAGTGCGACCTGCCGGCGCTGACCCACCTGGAACTGTGGCTCGGCACCGACGAATACGGTGGCGACACCAGCGTGGCGGACCTGGCGCCGATCCTGTCCGGCGACCGGCTGCCGGCGTTGCGGCACCTGGGGCTGCGCGACGCCGAGCACGCCGACCAGGTGGCGGCGGCGGTGGCGCAGGCGCCGCTGGTGGGTCAACTCGAGAGTCTCGACCTGTCGCTGGGCACCCTGAGCGACGCGGGGGCGGACGCCCTGCTGGCCGGTCAGCCGCTGACCCGGCTGCGCCGACTCGACCTGCACCACCACTACCTGTCGCCGGAGGCACGGGGGCGGCTGACCGCCGCGCTGCCCGACGTCGAGATCAATCTGGCCGACCGGCAGCGCGAAAGCCGGCCGGGTGCGCGGTATGTGGCGGTCTCCGAGTGAGCACCGAGGTCTCCCGACACGTCACCGAGTTCGCCGGGCTGCCGGTGTTCCCGCTCTCCTACGCGCCGGAGGACGACCGGTACGTAGCGGTCGGCGAGTGACTGGCATGATCGTCGAATGACTGGCCGTGCGCCGCTGGTGGTCGTCGGCAACCCGGAGAACCGACGGGTCACCATGTTCCGGACCGCGGCGGACCGCGCTGGGGTGCCGGTCTCGGTGCTGCCCTGGCGAGAGCTCGCCAGCGGCCCGGTACGGGTACCCGCCGGTGCCACCGTACGGGTCGACTCGCCGGGCGAGGACAGCGAGGTCGACCGGCTGCTGCGGGGCGCCGACCGGACGGGCGAACACGGCGAGATCCTCGGCCTGCACCGGTGGTACGTCGGCTTCCGCGACGCCCTGCGCCGACTCGCCGACGCGGTCGACACCGCCGGGGCGACCCTGCTCAACCCGCCGGACGAGATACTCGTCATGTTCGACAAGCGGGCCTGTCACGCCCGGCTCGACGCCGCCGGGGTGCCGGTGCCGCCGGCCCTGCCCGGGTCGCCGGCCGACTACCCGCAGCTGCGGACGATGATGCGTGCCGTCGGCTGGAGGCGGGTCTTCGTGAAGCCGGCACACGGCTCGTCCGCCTCCGGGGTCCTGGCGCTGCAGACCGCGCCGGGCCGGATCCTGGCCACCACCTCGGTCGAGCTGGCGCCGGACGGCCGGCTGTTCAACTCGCTGCGGATCCGCCACTACACCGACGAACGGGACGTGGCGTCCATCGTGGACCGACTGGCCCCGGACGGGTTGCACGTCGAACGGTGGTTCCCCAAGGCGGGACTGGTCGACCGGACCATCGACCTGCGGGTGCTCGTGATCGCCGGGCAGCCCGGGCACATCGTTATCCGGGCGAGCCGTGGTCCGTTGACCAACCTGCACCTGGGCAACGCCCGGGGTGACCTCGACGCGGTCCGGGCGGCGATGGGCCGGCCGGCGTTCGAGGCGGCGCTGGACAGCTGCGTACGGGCCGCCGCCTGCTTCCCCGGCAGCCAGCACGCGGGGGTCGACCTGCTGGTCGGCACCGACTGGCGACGGCACGTGGTCGCCGAGGTGAACGCCTTCGGTGACCTGCTACCCGGGGTGCTGGACGAGTCGGGGCGGGACAGCTGCGCGGCCGAACTGCACGCGCTGCGGACCGGCGGCCGGGCATCCGCCGACGGGCGGCCCGAACGGCCCCGCCCCGGGGCCGGAACGGGAGGCCCGAGCGGCATGAGCGACACCTACCGAGGAGACGGTATGACCGTGGGGAGGACGGCGTGAAGGACCTGATCGGCAGCCACGACCTGCTGTTCGTCACCCTCGACACGCTCCGCTACGACGTGGCCGCCGAACTGGCCGCCGCCGGACGTACCCCGAACCTGGTGCGGGCGTTGCCGGGCGGCACCTGGGAGCGGCGGCACAGCCCGGCCAGCTTCACCTACGCCGCCCACCAGGCGTTCTTCGCCGGTTTCCTGCCCACCCCGACCGGGCCCGGCCCACACCCCCGGCTCTTCGCCGCGGCGTTCCCGGGCAGCGAGACGACCGGGGAGCAGACCTGGACCTTCGACGCGCCGGACGTGGTCCGGGGCCTGGCCGCCGCCGGCTACCACACGGTCTGCGTCGGCGGGGTCGGCTTCTTCAACCAGCGGTCGCCGCTCGGCGGGGTGCTGCCGGCGCTGTTCGACGAGGCCCACTGGGAGCCGGAGTTCGGGGTCTCCGCACCGCACTGCCTCGAGGCGCAGCTCGACCGGATCGGCGCCGTGCTGCCGACCGTCCCCGACGGGAAGCCGCTGTTCCTGTTCGTCAACGTGGCCGCGATCCACCAGCCGAACCGGCACTACCTGGCCGGCGCCGACCGGGACAGCCGGGAGAGCCACGCGGCGGCCCTGGAGTACGTCGACCGGCATCTCGGCCGGCTGTTCGCCCTCGCCAGCTCCCGGGGGCGGCCCTGTCTGACGCTGATCTGCTCCGACCACGGGACGGCGTACGGCGAGGAGGGGCACAGCGGGCACCGGCTCGGCCACGAGGTGGTGTGGACGGTCCCGTACGGGCAGTTCGTGCTGGAGCCCGGTGACTGGGGCAAGCCCGGCGACTGGCCCTCCTCGGAGCAGCCCGGGTGAACCCGCTCGACGGGTCGCCGTACCAGGGCTACCTGTACGCGTACCCGCACAAGACGGCGTACCGGCGGGCTGCGGCCGCGTCCGGCGTTGCGTGACGTCTGGGCCGGGCAGCGCCGCGACGCGCTCTTCCTCTACCTGCACGTGCCGTTCTGCGAGCTGCGCTGCGGCTTCTGCAACCTCTTCACCCGGTCGCATCCGCCCGCCGCGCAGGTCCGCGGCTACCTCGGCCAGGTGGCCCGGCAGGCCGACCGGGTCCGCGACGCGATCGGCACCGCCGACTACGCCCGGATCGCGGTCGGCGGCGGCACCCCGACGTACCTGGAGCCGGCGGAACTCGCCGGGATGTTCGACCTGCTCGCCGGGTTCGGTGGTCGGACCGGCACGGTGCCGACCTCGGTGGAGACCTCACCGGCGACCGCCACCGCCGACCGGATCGGGGTGCTCGCCGAGCGGGGCACCACCCGGGTCAGCATCGGGGTGCAGAGCTTCCTCGACACCGAGGCCCGGGCGGCGGGCCGCCCGCAGCGTCGCAGCGACGTCGAAGCCGCCCTGGCGACGATCCGGGCCGCCGGGATTCCCGAACTGAACCTTGACCTGATCTACGGTTTACCCGGGCAGACGGCCCGGACCTGGGCCGAATCCCTGGACGCGGCGCTGCGCTGGCGGCCCGAGGAGATCTTCCTCTATCCGCTCTACGTCCGCCCGCTCACCGGCCTCGACCGGCGACTGTCCGCCGTGGACGGTGCCGGGGCGGCGGATCCGGAGTGGGACGCGCAGCGGTTGGCGCTGTACCGGCAGGGCCGGGACATCCTGCGGGCCGCCGGCTACCGGCAACTGTCGCTGCGGCACTTCCGCCGTGCCGGCGCGTCGGAGGACGGGCCGGACTACGACTGCCAGGACGACGGCATGGTCGGACTCGGCTGTGGTGCCCGCTCCTACACCACCGACCTGCACTACTCGTTCGACTACGCGGTCGGGGTCCGGCACGTCCGCACCATCATCGACGACTACCTGCGCCGCCCGGCCGACGACTTCGACGTCGCCGAGGTCGGCTTCCGGCTCGATCCGGCCGAGCAACGCCGACGCTGGCTGCTGCAGACGCTGCTGCGGGCCGACGGCGTCGACCCGGCGGCGTACGCCGACCGGTTCGGTACCCCGGTCGTCGACGACTTCCCGCAGCTGCGGTCGCTGGCCGACCGGGGCTGGGCGCGTCTCGACCCGGACCGGATCGTGCTCACCGACGCCGGCCTGGAACGCTCCGACGCGATCGGGCCGTGGCTGGTCTCCGCCCCGGTCCGCCGGGCGATGACGAGTACAGGCGGCGATGAACCTCTCCGTGCTCTACCGGGGACCGCTGGCCAGCTGCAACTACGACTGCCCGTACTGCCCGTTCGCGAAGCGCCGGGACAGCCGGGCCGAACTGCGGGCCGACCGGGCCGCCCTGGACCGGTTCGTCGACTGGGCGACCCACAACCCCGACGACGACCGGCTGTCGGTGCTGTTCACGCCCTGGGGCGAGGGACTGACCCGCTCCTGGTACCGGGACGCGCTCGTCCGGCTCTCCCGGCTGCCGCACCTCGACCGGGTCGCGATCCAGACCAACCTGGCCTGCCGCCTCGACTGGCTTGCCGACGCCGACCGGCGGACGGTGGCGCTCTGGGCCACGTACCACCCCGGCCAGGTGCGCCGGGAGACGTTCCTGCGCCGCTGTGACCGGCTGGCCGACCTCGGCGTACGGTTCTCGGTCGGGATCGTCGGGCTGCCGGAGCACCTGGCCGAGGCGCGGGCGGTCCGGGCCGCGCTGCCCGCCGAGGTCTACCTCTGGGTCAACGCGGCCGAGGGACACCGCTACACCGCCGGGCAGGAGGCCGACTGGACCGCCCTCGACCCGCACTTCGGCTACAGCGTCCGGCCGCACCCCTCGGCCGGGGCGTACTGCCGGACCGGCGACACGGTCATCTCGGTGCGGGGCGACGGCACGGTACGCCGCTGCCACTTCGTGCCGACCGTGCTCGGCAACCTCTACGACGGTTCGTACCGGTCCGGGCTGCGGCCCCGGCCGTGTCCGCTCGCCGCCTGTGACTGCCACATCGGCTATGTCCACCTGGAGACCCTGCCGCTGTACGAGATCTTCGCCGGCGGGGTGCTGGAACGGATCCCGGCCCAGGGGACCCGTTCCGCCCGCTGATCAGGCCGGTGCCGGCACGTCCGTGAAGTGCTCCACCACCGGCGCCGCCGCGAAGTACGGCCCGATCAGATCCCGCCAGGCCGGGTACCGGTCACTGTCCCGGAAGTTCTCCAGGTGGGCCTCCACCGAGTCCCACTCCACCAGCAGCACGAACCGGGACGGGGACTCGACACCCCGGGTCATCCGCACCGAGCGGCAGCCGGGGGTGGTGGCCAGCAGCTGGTGGCCCTCCGCGTACGCCTTGGCGAACGCCTCCTCCTGGCCGGCGACCACGTCGATCAACGCAACTTCCAGAATCATGCACTGAGCGTGACACGGGCCGCCCCCGCCACGATCAGCGGGGACGGCCCGTCCCAGAATTCCGCGGTCAGCGGGTCAGGTTGCGCGTACTGCCCCGCTCGAACTGGCTCGCCACCGGGAAGTAGCTCTCCAGGAAGGCGGAGACGACCCGGCCCTGGGTGTCGGCGTCGAGCGCGCCGTGGTGGGTGTCGTTCAGGCAGAACGCGTCGTTCTCCCGGGTCACCAGGATCTTGGTGAGGTTCGGGTGCTCGACCGGATCGCCGGTGTTGACGTAGCTCACCTTGATCAGGCCCGGCACCGAACGGCCGGTCAGGTAGCCGTAGTAGTGGTGCAACGAGGAGGCGATCGAGACGTCGGCGTGCGACCGGAGCTGGCTGGCGGCGGTCCGGGTGACCTCGTCGGTGAACTCCCGGTCGAGGTCGTAGCCGACACTGCGCCGCATCGGGTACGGCGCGTGCAGCAGCCCCTGGGTCAGGGTACGGCCGGACAGCTGGCGGATCAGCCGCCGGTTGTTCTTCGCCGCGCTGAAGTTGAAGTCGTCGTCCGGCTGGATGTCGACCATCGGGATCGGGGTCGGCGAGAGGAAGAACTGCGCCACCCCGTTGGCGTGGAAGAACAGCGTCGGGTCGACCGGCCGACCGAGGAAGAAGTCGTCGTTGAAGTAGAGGAAGTGTTCGGCCAGCCCGTCGATGTGGTGCAGCTGCGACTCGATCGCGTGCGAGTTGAACGTCGGCAGCAGCCCCCGGGCGCCGAAGAGGTCCCGGTGGTCGACGATGTGGATCCGCGGGTGGCCGGTGTCCAGCCAGGCCGGGGTCTGGTCGGCGGTGACCAGGTAGATGTTCCGGACCCAGGGGGCGTACATCTCGATGGAGCGCAGCGAGTACCGCAGCTCCTCCCGGTCGCGGAACCGGGCCTGCCCGCTGGCCGCCTCGGTCGGCGGACGGCCGAGCGAGGCGAGCAGCTGGTTCTTCTTGGCGAGCCAGTTCGGGTCGTTGCCGTCCACCCAGGTGTAGACGACGTCGATGGGGAAGTCGACCGTGGTGACGAAGTTCTGGGCGAAGCCCTCGATGGTCGGGTACTCCCGGTCCCGGATCCGCAGCCTCGCCGGGTTCGTCGCCCCCTTCGGGATGGTCAGCCCGAGCACGGTACGACGGATCGGGTCGACCCCCTTGCCGTCCGCCGACTCGGTCCAGAATTCCAGGTCGCAGCCGTACCCGGGACCGTAGCGCAGGGTACGCGACGTCGAGACCGTCGGCGTGAAGACCCGGAGCCCGGCGGCGGTGCCGGCGCGCAGCTCCGAGGTCAGGCAGGCGGCCAGGGTCACGCCGGTCACCTTCGCCCCCGGCGCCAGGGTCTCGGCGTAGACCGGGGTGTTGGCGAAGGCCCCGGCGAGCGCCTCCAGGACGGCCGGGCGGTGCTCGTCGGCGACCGCGATCCGGTGCCGGATGTTCGGGTCGGGCACCGCCCAGTACGGGATGCCGTGCCGTTCGAGCACGTCGGCCACGGCCACGAAGTTGGCGTACGCGGCGTCGGCCGGCATCACGTCGTCGCGGACCACCGCCAGCCGGCCACCGGACCTGACCAGACCCGGCATCGCCTGCTGGATCCGCGACTCGATGGTCGGCACGTCGGCGCCGCTGGTGACCTGGCCGGGGCGGGGTGCCGCCGGCGCGAAGCCGGAGCCCCCGGTGCGGTTCAGCCAGATGGCGACCCGGTCGGCGCGGCTCTGCTCGTGACCGTCGCGGCCGGCGACCAGTTCGGCGTAGAGCCGCTCCCAGCGCTCCATGACCGGTTCGAGCCGGTACGCCTCGATGGCCTGCAACGCGTTGGCGCCGAACGACTGGCGTAGCTTCTCGTCGGCGATCAGGGTGCTCAGCGCCTCGGCGACGCCGTCCTCGTCCTCGGCCGGGACCAGAAAGCCGTTCTGGCCGTGGGTGATGATCTCGCCCGGCCCGGTCTCGATGTCGTACGCCACCGCGGGCACACCGGCGGCGAACGCCTCCAGCAGCACCAGCGGCAGCGCCTCGCCGTCCCGGGAGGTGAGCAGGGCGATGCTCGCCTTCGACCACTCCTCGACGATCCGTGGCGTGGGGCCCATGAACTGGACCTGGTCGTGTAGGCCGAGGTCGGCGGCGAGTCGCCGGTGTGGGGTGATCAACGGTCCGTCACCGAAGATCCGCAGCGTCCACTCCGGATGGGTGGCGACGACCTTGCTGAACGCCCGGATCGCGTGGTCGACCTGCTTCTCCCGGTGCATCCGGGCGGCCATCATGACAACCGGGTTCTGCAGGGTCGACCGGGGCCGGAAGCCCTCCGCCATGCCGTTCGGGATGACCTCGAGCCGTGGCACGGCGGCGGCGAAGGTGTCGGCGAACCAGTCCCGGGTCCGGTCGGTGAGCAGGACCAGGGCGTCGAGCCGGGGCACGTACTCGAAGAGCGGCTGGCCGGTCGGGCCCCGGAACTGGGACGGCCGGTGCTCCTGGTGCACGGTGATCACGGACGGCGGGGCGTAGCTGGTCGCCAGGGCCATCAGGGCCGGGGAGCAGGTGACCAGCACGTCGGTGTCGATCGCCCGCAGGGCACGCTCGAGTTCCAGTTCGAAGAGCCGGTTGGCGTGCTCGTCCCAGGAGGCCGGCATCAGCCGGGGGGCGCTGCGGAAGAGCCGGTCGAAGTCGGCGTCGGAGACCGTCGAGGGTCGGGTCGGCCGGGGCGTCGGCCCGGTCTGGTCGATCAGGTAGCTGACCCGTACCCGGTCGTCCGCCCGGTAGAACGACTCCTTGCTGGTGCGGTAGACGCTGAGCACCTCCACCGTGTGCCGCTGGGCGAGGTGGTCGGCCTGGCTGAGGATGGCGCGTTCGGTGCCGCCCATGGCGTCGGCGGTCAACAACAAGAATGTGATCTTCAACTCTGCATCCCGGTGAAGCGCGTGAAGCGGAGGACGGCGACCGCCAGACCGCCGCTCGCCGTGTAATAGGGGCGGTAGCTGGCGAAGTCGTCGCCGCCCAGGGGCAGGATGACCCGACTGGTCAACAGCACTGAGCGTGGTTCCCGAAGGTCGTGCAGGAAACGTCCGATCCGGACCAGCCGGGCTGGGGCCACCCGGACCCGGACGTCCCAGATGACTTCCTCGTCGGGACGTGCGGGGGCGGCGGTGACGAGGTCGGCCACCGGAACGGTCACCTCGAACCGGCCGTCGACCGGTGCGATCGGCACGACGTGGTCCGCACCGCCGCGGCGCGGCGAGAAGACCATCGCCGGGTCCTCCAGCCGCCGTACGCCGATCAGCCGGGCCCGGATCCGTGCCTGGGCGCCGCTGTGGTCGAGCGCCACGACCTCGGCCTGGGCCGCCGGTCCGGTGACGGTCAGCTGGGCCACGCCCTTGACCCCCCGACCCGGCCAGTACGTCCAGCCGCTGACCGGGTGCGGCGGTACCGCCACGGTCGGCCCGGGCCGGTCCGCCGGTTCGGCGATCCGCAGACCGTACCGGCGCTCGGACTGGTCCGGGCCGACGACCGCGACCGCGAGTGACCAGGTGCCCTTGCCGAGCGAGATCTCACCGGGCCCGTCGCCGAGCCGGGCCAGCACCTCCACGGAGAGCCGGCCGTCCGGCTGGGGCCGCGGCGTCGCCGGGCACCGGCGGACGTGCCGGCCCCGGACGAGCAACAGCTCGGCCCGGGCGGCCGGGTCGGTACCGGCCGGCAGCAGCGCGTGCACCTGCAGGGTCCGCCCGTCGAGTACGCCGAGGAAGTCCCCGCTCGCCCGCGGCAGGTTGACCACCGGGTCGTAGCGCAGCCGGCTGATCCGCCGGACGAGCTGGTCGGTGGCCTGGTCGGCCCGCCGGCGGGCGCCGGAGGCGAGCTGGAGCAGTCGGGGCGGTGACCAGGCCTGACGGTTCTGCTGACTCATCCGACCCGCTCGGGTTGGCCGGTCGGCGCGTCCGTGTTCACCTCGGCACCCCGGGGCGCCGGGACGGCGGGGGCCGGGGGCAGGAACGCCTCCGCCCGTGCGGTCGACGTCATGCCGGCCCGCTGCGCCTCGGCCGTGGCCGGCAGCTCGCACGGCGCCGGGAACGGGAAGTACGCGGTCAGGAAGTCGGTCAGCATCGCGTGCTGCTCGGAGAGGAGCACCTCGCTCGACTCGGTGTCGTTGAGGCAGAAGACGTCGCTGTGCCGGTTGGCCAGTAGCAGGGCCAGCTTCACCGGGGTGGACGGGTGCGCCAGGTCGGCGTACGTGTACTCGATCGGTCCGGGTACCGCCCGGCCGGAGAAGTACGACCAGTAGTGCTGCAGCGACGACGGGATCGACAGGTCCTCGGGGTGCCGGAACTGGTGGGTGGCGGTGCCGGCCACCTCCGCCGTCAGGTTGCGCTCGATCTCCTCCAGCACGCTCTTGCGCAGCGGGTACGGCACGTGCCGCATCTTCTGCGTGATGGTCCGGCCGAAGTGCTCCTGGATGTGTCGCCGGTTGTTCTTGCCGGCGGCGGTGACCGGGGCGTCGTGGATGGTCGCCGGGCCGACGTCGAGCTGGGCGGGGGAGGGGAAGAACTTCGAGATGCCGTTGGCGTGGAAGAAGGTGTCCGGCTGCAGCGGCCGGCCGAAGAACATGTCGTCGTTGACGTAGATGAAGTGCTCGCTCAGCCCGGGGATGCGGTGCAGCCGGGACTCGATGGCGTGCGAGTTGAAGGTCGGCAGCCGGCCGGTGTCGCCGAAGATCTCCCGGTGCCGGACCACCCGGACCATTGGGTGCTCGGTGTCGAGCCACGGCGGGACCTGGTCGTCGGTGACCAGGTAGACCTGCCGAACCCAGGGGGCGTACGCGTGCACCGAGCGCAGCGAGTAGCGCAGCTCGTCCCGGCTGATGTAGCGGGACATGTTGGCCGCGATCTCGTTGATCTCGCCTTCGCCGTGTCCCAGCGCCTGGTTCTTGCGTCGCTGCCAGTCGGTGTCGTTGCCGTCGACCCAGGTGTAGACCAGGTCGATCGGGAACGTCACCTGCTCGTAGCTGGCCGGCGCGTACTCGCTGCGGGTCCGGTAGCTGACGTCGCGGTAGGGCACGAAGTGGTTGAGGTCGGCGGCCGGAACCGCCTCGGTCTGGCCGGCGGCCGGCAGCGCCGGGGCGACCTGGTTGTTGCGCGGCGCGATGATCTGCGGAACCGGCGTCGACTCCTGGGCCGGCACGGCGCGCCAGAACTCGACCTCACAGGCGAACTGGCGGCCGTAGACGGTACCGCCGCCGGGGTCGGTCACCGCGTGGAAGAGCTGCACGATCTTGGCGCGCTTGGGGTTGATCGGGCTGCCGGCCTTGTTGACGTGGCGCAGCACGACGCCCTGGCCCCGGGCGACCTGACCGAGCACCCGGAGCACCTCGGCCTTCCGGCTGAGCGGTACGGCGACCGAGCTGCGCAGGTTGTCGAGGTGGCGTACGTAGAAGTTGTCGATCCCGGCGCTGTTCAGCGCCTGGGTGACCACGTCCAGGTTGCGGCGCCACAGGGCGGCCGGGGAGGCCTCCGCGGCGACGAGGGCCCGGACCGGGATGCCGTGGTCCTTGACCCGACGCAGTTGGCCGACCGGGACCCGGGACCGGCGGGGTGCCATCCGGGTCAGCCGCCGCACCAGCCAGAGCTGCCGCTGCGGGGGGAGCAGCTGGATGAACTTGAGCCGGTACGACTTGGGGAGGGCGCGATAGACCTTCAGCGCTATCACCGTCGCACCCCCGTCTCCCCCGCTGACCGCAGACCGGTAGCAGCCACCGTGCTTTCCACGTTTCGCCTCGTCTCCACCAACAGACCGTACGAATCCGAATCAGTAGCACTAATCGGGCAGGTATCGCCGCGCCCGTGAGTCACGCACGGTGTCAGCCGCGCGCAGCGAAAGGTACCAGCACCATTCATGTTTTGGACACTGTCCCTGGTGCTGCAGTAAACGCTCAAGGTCTATCGGGACGGGTGATGACGGACATCGCACCAAGTGGCCTGCGACAGCTTGACACCTAGCCTCCTAGGATGCCGTACGTGGGGTGGTTGTCCGCACATCGGGTACGGGGGAGATGCGGACCGGACCGGGGATGATGAACAATGGCACGGTAGGAGGGGAGTATTCCTTCGCGGTGGTGTCGTCAACACGGTCCTCGGCCGGCCCATTCCGGCACGAGACCCGGCACCGCAGGTTGTCGCCGTCCGGTGCCGAGCCGGGTGGCGGTGGCGGAAGAGACCTCTGACAGTCACCACCGTCCACACCGCTGACGCACGGCCGTGTCGGCGGTGGCTCGTGTGTCTGCCGGAGGAGAGCTTTGAACGTGTCCGTCTGGGTATGGGTCATCTCGCTGGTCGTCCTGACCGCGATCCTGCTGATCGATCTGCTGATCATCGGGCGTCGACCCCACGAGCCCAGCCTCCGGGAGTCCGGCCTCTGGGTCGCCCTGTACGTCGGCCTCGCCCTGATCTTCGGCGCCGGTCTGGCGGTGACCAGCGGCTTCACCGTGGCCGGGGAGTTCTACACCGGCTGGCTCACCGAGTACAGCCTCTCGGTGGACAACCTCTTCGTCTTCGTGATCATCATGGCCAGGTTCGGCGTGCCCCGGCAGTACCAGCAGAAGGTGCTGCTCATCGGCATCGTGTTCGCCCTGGTCCTGCGCGGCGGCTTCATCGCGGCCGGCGCGGCCCTGCTCTCCCAGTTCTCCTGGGTCTTCTACATCTTCGGCGCCTTCCTGATCTACACGGCGATCAACTTCTTCCGGCAGGGTGAGCCGACCGAGGAGGAGTTCAAGGAGAACGTGCTGATCCGGTGGAGCCGCCGCGCCCTGCCGGTCTCCCGCGACTTCGCCGGCACGCACCTGACCATCGTGGAGAACGGCCGCCGGCTCTTCACCCCGATGCTGATCGTGCTGATCGCGATCGGCACCACCGACCTGGTCTTCGCGTTGGACTCGATCCCGGCCATCTTCGGCATCACCAAGGAGCCGTACCTGGTCTTCACCGCCAACGTCTTCGCGCTGATGGGACTGCGGCAGCTTTACTTCCTGCTCGGCGGACTGCTCGACCGGCTGGTCTACCTCAACATCGGGCTCGCCGTGGTGCTCGGCTTCATCGGCGTGAAGCTTGTCCTGGAGGCGCTCGCCGGCAACAACCTGCCGTTCCTCAACGGTGGCGAGCACATCAGCTGGGCCCCGCACGTGCCGATCTGGCTCTCCCTGGTGATCATCCTGGGCACCCTGGCCATCGCCACGGTGGCCAGCCTGATCAAATCGAGTCGGGACCGCCGGGCGGCGGAGCGGGTGCCGGTCGGGCAGGCCTGACCCGGGACCGCCGGTACCCGGCCCGGTCGTCGGGGTCGGGCACCCACGGGCGGGCTCAGTGCGGGACTCGGGCTCAGCGCGGGACGCGGTGTACGCCGACCAGGGTCGCGGCCCGCTCGGCCGGCAACACCTCCTCCAGCACCCGTCGCTGGGTGTAACAGGCGTGCAGCATTCGTCGGTCGCCGCCGGGCCGGGTGGTGACGATGCCGATGTGGTGTACGGGTCGGCCGGGGCGGGCGAAGAAGTAGAGGTCCCCGGGACGTTCGTCGCCCAGTCGGACCGGACGCGTCGCCGCTGCCTGGTCACCGGCGTCGCGGGGCAGCCGTACGCCGAACCGCCGCCAGGCCAGGTGCACCAGACCGGAGCAGTCGATGCCGTACGCCGAGACGCCGCCCCAGAGGTAGACGACGTCGTGCAGCCGACTCGCCACCGCGAGCACCTCGGCCGGCCGGGGCGGCCCGTGCGGCGCGGGCGTCACCTCGGCGTCGGCCACCCAGAGCGGTCGGTGGTGGCCGGCGACCCGGACCGGGCGCCAGCCGGCGTCGACCGGTCCCGCCCCCGCCAGCCGGGTGCCGAGGATCACGCCGGGCAGCACCACGGGCCCGGCCGGGGTGGCGTGCAGCGTGGTCGCCGTGGCGGAGACGACCAGGGCGGGGGCCGGTGCCCCGGCGTCCGGCGGTTCGACCAGCTGGTCGACCGGCAGCCAGCCGGGATAGCCGCGGGGGTCGAGTCGGGCCGCCGGCTGTTCGACCGCGATCAGACGGGCCCAGCCGTCCGGCCGGACCTCCTCGACCAGGACACGCTCGCCGAGCAGTAGCTGGCTGAGCACGCAGTCCCCGACCCGCTGCTCGGCGGTGAGCCCGGAGATCCAGCCCGGAATGTCGGTGCGGCGGGCCAGCGCGGGTGCGTCGACCGGGCGTACCGCCTCGGGGCGGCTCCACAGGGTGGCGACCGCGACCCGGACGACAGCTTCGCGACCTGGGAGCAGTGCCATCTCACCCCTCCGTCCTCGGACCACGCCCGACGATATGAAAATTAGCGCCGTCTGGCAACGCGTGGCTGAATATTGCCTTCATCGTCGCCGCCCGGATTCGGGTCAGTGTGGGGTGGGGGAGACATGCAGACCGGTCACCCCGAGCCCGGGTGCGTCGGGGAGCAACACGTGCGGTGCCTCGTACCGGATGCCGTCCCGCACCGGCGACCAGGCAAGCCACCAGGCGGCGTCCAGGTCGGAGACGGCACTGGTGCCGTACGCGGCGACCAGGCTGGTGGCCGCGCCGAGCCCGATCTGGCTCTCCATCATCGAACCGACCACGGTGCCCACCCCGTGCGCCTCGGCCAACTCCAACAGTGTCCGGGCCGGACCCAGCCCGCCACACTTCGCCAACTTCACGTTGACCAGATCCGCCGCCCGCCGTTGGATCACCTCGACCAGGTCGCGCACCCCGTACACCGCCTCGTCGGCCAGGATCGGCACGTCGACCCGGTCACTGACCCAGGCCAGACCGGCGATGTCGGGCCCCCGTACCGGCTGCTCGACCAGTTCGACGTCCAATCCGGCGTCCTCGATGCCCCGGATCACCCGAACCGCCTCCCGGGGGGTCCAGCCCTGGTTCGCGTCCAGCCGGATCCGGGTCTGTGGACCGGCGGCGGCCCGGACCGCACGGACCCGGGCCAGGTCACCGGCCGGATCGGTGCCGACCTTGACCTTCAGTACGGAGAAACCGTCGGCGACCCGCTGTTTCGCCGCCGCCGCCAACTCGACCGCGTCCCCGGCGGAGAGGGTCACGTCGGTGGGGACCCGTCGGGACGTACCGCCGAGCAGCCGGACCAGCGGTATGTCGAGCCGGCGGGCCGCCAGGTCGTGCAGGGCCACGTCGACCGCGGCCTTGGCGGTCTCGTTGCCGACCACCGCCCGCCGTACCTCGGCGCAGCGGGCCACCAGGTCGTCGGCGCTGCGGCCGGTCAGCAACGGCGCGAGCATCTCCTCGACACAGGCCCGGGCCCCGCCGACCGAGGCGCCGGTGACCTGCCACACCTGCGGCGCCTCGCCGTACCCCGACCGTCCGTCGGTGTCCACGACCTCGACCACCAGCGTCTCCACCGTGGTGGTCCGCCGCAGCGCGGTGACGAACGGGGTGTGCAGCGGAGCGGAGACCCGGTGGGTGCGGACGGCGGCGATCGACATGGGAAGGGACCCTATCCGCACCGGTGCCCCGTCGGGACCCCAGCGCGGAAGGGTCCCCTCCGCCGGCGGTCACCGCTACCGCTGGGCGGCTCCGACCGGCTCGCGGTCCGGTACCGGACCAGCTGGTCCGGTACCACCAGCCGTGGCGTTACCGTGCCCGGGCCACCAGGCGCGATGGCCGAGTAGCGCGGTCAACGCGGGCACCAGGAACATCGACATCACGAAGGCGGAGATCGCGATGCCGATCGCGACCGCGAAACCCATCTCGGTCAGGAACGCGACACCGGCGAGCATCATCGAGGCGAACGTACCGGCGAGGATGAGCCCGGCCGCGCCGACCGAGGGGCCGCCGTGTTCCACCGCCAGGTCGGCGGCGGTACGCGGGTCGTTGCCGAGCCGCGCCTCCTCACGTAGTCGGGCGATCATCAGGATGTTGTAGTCGGTGCCGATCGCCACCACGAAGAGGTAGAGGATCGTCGGCAGCATGAACGACAGGCCGGGGCGACCGCCGATGCCCTGGAAGGCCAGCACGGTGGCGCCCAGGGTGCTGAGGAAGCCGAGGAACACCGCGGCCATCAGGTAGATCGGAGCGACCAGGCTGCGCAGCAGCAGGGCGAGCACGATCGCGATGAGTAGCCCGGCGACCGGGAAGATCACCTGCAGGTCGCGCGTGTTGGCGTCCCGGATGTCAGCGAACGCCGAGGTGACCCCACCCACCAGCGCGGTGCTGCCGGCAGGTGCCTGCTCGTGGGCAATCTCGCGCAGCTCACCACCGACCAGGTCGAGGGACTCCGGGGCGTACGGGTTCCCGGCCAGGAGCAGGCTGATCCGGGCGGCGCTGGCGTCCTGGCTCAGCCCGACCGGGCTGCCGTCCGGCCCGGCCGGCATCACCCCGCCGATTCCGGGTATCGCGGTGAGCTGGTCGGCGTACTGGCGCAGGGCTGTCGGGTCGAGGCGCTGACCGGCCTCGGCGCGGACGTACACC
Source organism: Plantactinospora sp. B5E13 (assembly GCF_039871775.1). NCBI lineage: Bacteria > Bacillati > Actinomycetota > Actinomycetes > Micromonosporales > Micromonosporaceae > Plantactinospora > Plantactinospora sp. B5E13. The sequence continues at coordinate 231,500 of NZ_JBDPLT010000005.1, read as the reverse complement.
ACGGTGGGGTTGAGGGCGCCGGCCGGGAAGCCTGCCTGCAGGTCGGCGAAGCCGCGCGCCGACTCGGTGTCGGACGGCAACTGCCCGCTCTGGTCGTAGTCCCAGCGCATGCCGAGGGCACCGAGGGCGAGCAGCACCATCACTGCGCCGGAGACGGCGGCGACGAGGGCCGGGCGCCGGCCGGTGAGTCGGCCAAGCCGTTGGAAGGTGGTGCCGGTCGGCTGCCGCTGCCAGGACCTGGACGGCCAGAAGACCTTCGGGCCAAGCAGCGAGACGATCGCCGGGACCAGGGTGACCGCGGCGATGGCCATCGCCACGACCGCGATCGCCAGGCCGGGGCCGAGGCTGGTGAACGCGCCGAAGACGGCGAGCAGCAGGGCGCTGAACGCGATGACGATCGCCGCGGCGGCGGAGGCGATCACCTCGCCGACCCGGGCGACCGCGGTGACGAGGGCCTGCTTGCGGTCTTCGCCGGCGCGTAGCCGTTCGCGGTAGCGGAAGAGCAGGAACAGGATGTAGTCAGTGCCGACGCCGTACAGCACGATGGTCAGGATGATCTCGAGTGACGGGTCGACCCGCAGGTCGGTGGCCTGGGCGACCCAGGCGATGAGGCCGGGGGAGATCGCGCTGACCACGCCGACGGTGACGATCGGCAACAGCGCGGCGATCGGGCTGCGGTAGATGAGCAGCAGCAGACCGATGATCAACACGATGGTGGCGAGTCCGACGACGAGCAGGGCGGTGTCGAAGGCGTCCGCGTTGTCGGCGAACATCGCGACGTCGCCGGTGACCGCGTAGCTCAGTCCGGTCCCGTCCAGGCTCTGTTCGGCGACCTCGCGCAGGGCCGGGACGGCGTCCAGCAGGGCCTGGTCGTCGGCGAGGCCCTCCAGCCCGACGGTGACCAGTTGGACCTGCCTGTTGGGGGAGACCGTGGGCGGGCCGGCGAGGCCGGTGACCCGGTCGATGCCGGCCGAGGAGACGCGGCCGGCGAGTTCGGCGACCGTGGCCTGGTCGGCGTCGTCCAGCGGCCGGCCGTCGGCGCGTTTGATCACGATGGTGGCGCTGGCGTCGTTGGACTGAGCGAACTTCTCCTCGGCCAGCCGCATGGCCTGGGACGACTCGTAGTCGTCGGGTAGGAAGTCCGCCTGGTCCTGGTTGGTCACGTCGTGCAGACCGGGAGCGAACAGCACGATCACCACGGCCGCGACCAGCCAGGCCAGGATGACCTTCCACGGGTTGTGGACGACAAGGCGTCCCAACCGTTCGAACATGACTCCCCCTCGTGTCGTCCGGCGGCCCGGATCCGCTGTCGCCGGTACTTACCTGTCGGCAGGTAGAGACTTACCTGCCGCACGGTAGCCAACCGTGTCAAGCACGGACCCGCACCCAGGCGAACCCGACCAGCAACTGTCATCTTCGGACAGTCCTGCTGAGGTGGGCCTGAGAATGCGTAACAGGGATGTTGCTGGTTAAGATCCAGCACCGGTCAGCGGGGCGGAGGAGGTGGTACGGCGTGCGGAACGAGGACACCAAGACCCGGATCCTGACGGTCGCCGTGGAACTCTTCACCGCGCACGGCTACGACCAGACGAGTCTGCGGGAGATCGCCGACCGGGTCGGCCTGACGAAGGCCTCGCTCTACTACCACTACCCGTCCAAGCAGGCGCTGCTACTGGCTCTGGTGCAGCCGCTGGTCGACGACTGGCGCCGGGCGGTGGAGCGGCTGGACACCACCGCGCACAACCCGGAAAACGTACGGGCGACGCTGGGCGAGTTCCTCGACATCGTACTCCGGCACCGGCAGGCCGCCGCGATCTTCCTCCGGGACACCCCTGCCGTGTTGGCCTCGATCGAGACGATCTGGGAGGAGGTGAGCCAGCTCGCCGCGCGGCTGCACGCCTGGCTCGCCGGCCCGGAGCCGACCACGGTGGACCAGATCCGGGCGGTGGCCGCCGCGGAGGTGCTCGGCGTGGCCCTCTCCTCGGCCCGCGCGGTGCCGGACGTCGACCAGACGGTGCTCCACGCCACCCTGCTGGAGGCGGCCGCGGCGGTGCTCGGTCTGCCGCCGCCGGATCAGGGCCGGTAGCCGACGGTCGGGCAACCCCCCCACCGTCGGGGCGGTCGGCTGCCCGGTTCGTCAGGTCAGTCGCTGGCGAGCCGGTGCCGGGCCGCCCAGGCGGTCGCCGAAACCCGGGCGATCAGCCGGCAGGCCGCCGCGTCGTCGCCGGCACCGCCCGGTGTGGCGCTGGTGCAGACCACCACCGCGTACGGCGGGGCGTCGTCCGGAAAGATCATTCCGGCGCCGTGCCGGACCCCGCGGATCCAGCCGTTCTTGTGGGCGATCCGGGTGCCGGCCGGCAGCCCGGCGGCGAGATCCTCGCCCCGTTCCTGGCGGAGCAGCACCTCCAGCATGCTGGTACAGGCGGCCGGTCCGGCGAGCCGGGACCGGGTGATCGCGGCGAAGAGTCCGGCCAGGTCGGCGGCGGTGACCTGGTTGTCCAGCCCGGCATCCCGGGCGGCGAGGTCCTCGATTCCCCGGCCGGTACGGCTGTGCCGGGCGCCGCTGTCGGCCCAGACCGCTGCGACGGCGGGCAGCCCGACGTGCCCGAGGACCAGGTTGGTGGCGAGATTGCTGGACCGGACGATCATCCGTTCGGCGAGCCAGCGCAGGGACGCGGTGCCGCCGAGCCGGGCCCAGACGGCACCGTCGTTGTCGTGGTCCGGCCGACAGGAGAACCGGTCCGCCCCCGGCTTCGCCGAGACGAAGTCGTTGCGCACCGGCACCGGGGCGTCGAGGTCGAGCGCGCCGGCCTCGGCGGCCCGGTGGAGGGCGGCCAGCACCGCCACCTTCATCGTGCTCGCCGCGTAGTGCGGCGCGTCCGGCCGCCGGGTGTACGCCGGCCGGACGCCCGGCCGGCCGACGTACACCGAGACCGTGCCGGGCGCGGCGGCGAACACGCTGTCGAGTTCGTCCCAGGTCATGCCGGTACGGCGGCGCTCAGTTCGCGTGCTTGCGCCGAGCGGTGGCCCGGGCCCGGGACTGCGCGTCGAGGATGACCTTGCGCAGTCGGATGGCGGCCGGGGTGACCTCGACACACTCGTCCTCCCGGCAGAACTCCAGAGCCTGTTCTAGGGAGAGCTTGCGTGGCGGGATCAGCTTCTCGGTCTCCTCGCTGGTGGAGGAGCGCATGTTGGTGAGCTTCTTCTCCTTGGTGATGTTGACGTCCATGTCGTCGGAGCGGGAGTTCTCGCCGACGAGCATGCCCTCGTACACCTCGGTGGTCGGTTCGACGAAGAGGGTGCCGCGCTCCTGCAGGTTCAGCATGGCGAACGCGGTCGCGACGCCGCTGCGGTCGGCGACCAGCGAACCGGTGTTGCGGGTCCGCAGCTCGCCGAACCACGGCTCGTACGACTCGAAGACGTGGTGCAGGATGCCGGTGCCGCGGGTGGCGGTGAGGAACTCGGTCCGGAAACCGATCAGGCCGCGGGCCGGGACCAGCCACTCCATCCGGATCCAGCCGGTGCCGTGGTTGACCAGCTGCTCCATCCGACCCTTGCGGGTGGCCAGCAGCTGGGTGATGGCGCCGAGGTACTCCTCCGGGGCGTCGATGGTGAGCCGCTCCACCGGCTCACACGTCCTGCCGTCGATCTCCTTGGTCACCACCTGCGGCTTGCCGACGGTCAGCTCGTACGACTCGCGGCGCATCTGCTCCACCAGGATGGCCAGCGCCAGCTCGCCCCGGCCCTGGACCTCCCAGGCGTCCGGCCGGTCGGTGGGCAGGACCCGAAGCGAGACGTTGCCGATCAGTTCCCGCTCCAGCCGGTCCTTGACCATCCGGGCGGTGACCTTGGCGCCCTTGACCTTGCCGACCAGCGGCGAGGTGTTGGTGCCGATGGTCATCGAGATGGCCGGCTCGTCGACGGTGATCAACGGCAGCGGACGGGGGTCTTCCGGGTCGGTGAGGGTCTCGCCGATCATGATCTCCGGGATGCCGGCGACCGCGATGATGTCGCCCGGTCCGGCGGACTCGGCGGGGGTGCGCTCCAGCCCTTCGGTCATCAGCAGCTCGGAGACCCGGACCCGCTCGACGGTGCCGTCGGTGCGGCACCAGGCGACGCTCTCACCCTTGCGGATGGTGCCCTGGCGGACCCGGCAGAGCGCCAGCCGGCCGAGGAACGGCGAGGCGTCGAGGTTGGTGACGTGCGCCTGCAGCGGGTGGTCCTCGTCGTAGGCGGGCGGCGAGATGGTGTCGAGCAGGGTCCGGAACAGCGGCTCCAGCGAGCTGCTGTCCTCGGGTACGGTCCCGTCGGCCGGCTGGGTCAGCGAGGCGATGCCGTCGCGGGCGCAGGCGTAGATGATCGGGAAGTCGATCTGCTCCTCGTCGGCGTCCAGGTCGAGGAAGAGCTCGTACGTGTCGTCGACCACTTCCTTGATCCGGGCGTCCGGCCGGTCCACCTTGTTGATCACCAGGATGATCGGCAGTCGGGCCTTGAGCGCCTTGCGCAGCACGAACCGGGTCTGCGGCAGCGGGCCCTCGCTGGCGTCGACCAGCAGGACCACGCCGTCGACCATGGTCAGGCCGCGTTCCACCTCGCCGCCGAAGTCGGCGTGGCCGGGGGTGTCGATGATGTTGATGGTGACCGGGTCGGAACCGTCCGGCGGCAGATAACGCACGGCGGTGTTCTTGGCCAGGATGGTGATGCCCTTCTCCCGCTCCAGGTCCATGGAGTCCATCACCCGGTCGGCCGGCTCGGCCCGGGCGGAGAAGGCGCCGGCCTGTCGCAGCATGGCGTCGACCAGGGTGGTCTTGCCGTGGTCGACGTGGGCGATGATGGCGACGTTACGGAGGTCGGCGCGGGTCTGCATGGTTCCCATCCTCCCAGGCCGGGTTCTCCGGGCCGGTGTCCGGGTTCCCCCTGAGGCGACCGGGTGGAGGAGCCGTAATCATGGAGCTGTCCCGTCGCCGGCCTGGCATGCTGGCCGGGTGTCCGGGGGGTCCACGTGCAGGATGTGTTGACGGTGGTGCAGGAGTTGCCCCCGTTGCTCGTCTACCTGGCCGCCGCGCTGCTGGTGGCCACCGAGACCGCGCTGATCGTCGGGCTGGTGATGCCGGCCGAGGCGACCCTGCTGCTGGTCGGGTTCCTCGCCTACACCGGTCTGCTCCGGTTGGGGCCGGCCCTGGTGGTGATGATTGTCGCAGCGGCGGTCGGTGACACACTGGCGTTCCGCAGCGGGCGGCGGCACGGTCCACGGCTGCGGGCCGGCCGGTGGGGCCGCCGGGTCGGCCCGCAGCGCTGGCAACGGGCGGACGCGATGCTGAGCCGGCTCGGCGGACGGGGAGTGCTCGCGGCCCGCTGGGTGGCGTTCGCCCGGACCCTGGTGCCCCGGCTGGCCGGCAGCGCCGGGATGCCGTACCGGCGGTTCCTGCCCTGGAACCTCGCCGGGGTGGCCAGCTGGGTCGGTGGGTCGGTGCTCGCCGGCTATCTGGCCGGGGAGTCGTACGAGACCGTCTCCCACTACCTCGGTCGGGCGACCGGAGCGGTCCTGCTGCTGATCGTCTTCGTCGTGGTGATCGTGTTCGTCGGTCGCTGGCTCGGCCGCAACCCGGATCCGGTGCGGGCGCTGCTGGCCCGGGCGGTGGCGACCCCGCCGCTGCGCGGGATGCGTCGCCGGTACGGGGTGCTGTTCTTCATGCTGTCGGTGCACATCGGGCCGGGCTGGACGCTGCTGACCAACCTGGTCGCCGGGTTGGCGCTGCTCTTCGGCATCGGGGTCGCCCTGGCCTCGCTGCTCGAACTGGTGGTGGCGCAGAGTGGGCTGGCGGTGGTCGACCACACGATCGCGGAGTGGTTCGCGGCCCGGCGTACCGACGGGGTGGCCGAGTTGGCGCACGGTGCCATCGCCGCGTTGCGGGGCCCGGCGTTGATCCTGGTGGTGGCGGTGGTCGCCGCGGTGCTCGGCTGGCGTGCCCGACCCTGGCGGGCCGACCTGCTCAGTGTGCTCGGTACGGTCGGCGCGTTCGTGCCGCTGGTGGTGTTGAGCCTGGTCGCCGATGTCACCGGGCCGACCGGGGACAGCCCGGTGGTGCTGTTTCCGGCGCAGAACGCCGTCGTCGCGGCCAGCCTCTGCACCCTGGCCTGGCTGCTCGGTCGGCAGAGCCGGTGGCCGGTCGCGGTGGCGGCCTGGACGGTGGCGGCGGTCGGCGCGGTCACCGTCGCCGGTGCCCGGCTCTACGTCGGCTGGAGTTCGGCGAGCGAGACGGTCACCTCGATTCTGCTCGGCGTGCTCTGGACCGCGGTCTTCATGGTCGCCTGGGCGACCCGGGACCGGGCCGTCGGCGCCGCCGCGACGGCCGCCGAACCGTCCGCCGCTGTCGCGCCCGCCGACCCGGCCGTCGAACCCGCCGGTGTCGCCCGGTCCGACGCCCCCTGAACGGCGACCCCCGAGGTCCGGGCACAACTGTTAGGGTGCGCCGGGAGATCGGGGGCACGCGGATGACCAAGCGGGGACGCCGGGCCGGTTCGGTGCTGGCAGCGGTGGTGGCGGTGGCGATGCTGGCGACCGGCTGCGCCGATCGTGGGGGTACCGGGCAGACCGACTCGGCGGCCGGTGTCCCGTCGGCGGGGGAGCCGGAGACCGTGGCGACGACGACGGAACCGGCGACCCCCGAGCCGCCGTCGGTGGTGGGGCTGGGCGCCAAGCCCACGCCGTCCGCCACTCCCGCCAGGAAGCCGAGCCAGCGGCCGACGCCGCGCAGAACCCCGAAACCGCCGACCGAGACGCAGGTGCCGCCCGCACCGAAGCCGCCGGACGAGGGGTGCACGAAGCCGCGCTACGAGGGCAGCCAGGCCAGCCGGGCCGAGGTCGGGCAGGCGCTGACGAACGCGGCGGGCCGGGTCTACTGGCCGGTCTCGGCGCCCAGCATCCGGATCCCGCTCGACCTGCTCAAGGCAACCGCCTGGCAGGAGAGCGGCTGGCAGTCCAACATCATCGCGTGTGACGGCGGCCGGGGACTGATGCAGGTCATGCCGGACACCGCGACGTGGATGAACCAGCGCTTCGAGAAGTCGTACGACATCGACGACTACCAGGACAACGCCTACCTGGGTGCCACCTATCTGGCCTGGACCACCAAGTACATCGGCGACATGTACTTCGACGCCGACTACCGGCTCGACGCCGACCTGTGCACCAGTGAACTGAACTCCTGCCTGCTGAACGCGGTGATCGCGGCGTACAACTACGGGCACGGTGCGGTGGCGGTCGAGGGTGAACCGCTGACCATCCCCAATCCGCAGTACGTCCGCAACGTCCGAGCGTTGATGACGGAGTGTGAGTGCCTGGCGTTCTGAGTCGGGGCGGGTCGGTTCGGTCGGGGATGCCAACTCACCCACGTTGACCATTGCTTTTGTTCAGATTGGCAGGTTCGCCGACTGGACGCCGTTCGATGCCGCAGATACGGTCGGTAGTGGAACATCACCTCCGAGACAGGAGGGCCGACCGTTGCGACTGCTCTGGCTCCCCGACGTACTGCGCTCCGCCGGGCTCACCGTGCACGAGGTCGGTGGGTGGCGCAGCCGAGGTTCGACCTCCTTCGACCCGCACGGCATCATCTGCCACGAGACCCGGGGCTCCCGGACCAGTACCGACGCCGGTGAGATCTACGTCCTGCTGAACGGGTCCGCCACCGCGCCGCCACCGATCGCCCAGCTCTACCTGTCCCGTACCGGGCACTGGCACGTGGTCGCCTCCGGACGGTGCAACCACGTCCGGGTCGGCTGGGCCGGGCCGTTCAAGGGGGTCGGCAACTCCGGCCTGCTCGGCATCGAGGCGCAGCACGCGCTCGGTGAGCCGTGGACGGACCGGCAGTACGACTCGTACGTGCGCGGGGTGGCGGCGATTCGTCGGCGTACCGGCTGGGGCGTCGCCGGCCACAAGGAGCACCAGCCGGGCGGCTACGGACACGCCAGTGTCAAGGCGGATCCCAGCTTCAACATGGACCGGTTCCGGCGCGACGTCGCCGCGCTGTTGTCCGGAGAGGAGAACACCATGCCGGCACTGTCCGATGCGGAGCAGGAGCAGCTGCTCAAGTTCGCCAAGGACAACAACTACCTGCTGTGGCAGGGTGCGCAGAAGCCGGACGGCAGTGGCCGTACCGACATCCGGCAGCACTTCTACAACATCGAGGGAATGCTGACCGAGATCAAGGCCAACCAGATGACGATGCTCGGCAAGGACTGGGTCAACGAGCAGGAGATCGTCGACGGCGTCCTCAACGGGCTCGGCTCGAAGGACCTGGACGACGCGGTCGCGGCGTTGCGGGCGGCCTTCGGGGACCGGACGGCGGAACTGGCCGCCCGGCTCGCCGCGGCCACCGGTACCCCGGCGTCCTGACCGGCGGCACCGCCGGTGCCGCCTCCGGCTGCCCCGGCTCGGATCGCGTCGGCGTGGCTCGGCTCGGCTCGGATTGGGTCGGGTCGTGTCGGATCGTGTCGGGTCGTGTCGGCGGGGGGCGTGGCGGCGGGTCGGCCCGGGTCAGCTCCGTCGGCGGAGCCAGGCGTCCTCGGCGAGGTAGTCGAAGTAGTCGGTCCGGTAGTGGCGGACCAGGTCGGGGAAGACCGTCCGCCAGTCCCGGCCGCGCGCCGCGTCCACCAGCCAGGTGACCGTCTCCGGCAGCGCGTCCAGGTAGCTCGTCACCGGGCGGTAGCCGAGCTGCCGCTGCGCCAGACTCATGTCCAACACCAGGGGTTCCGGCACGGACCACGGCGTGTCGCCGACCGGTGGTGCCGGCGACGGGCCGTCGATGAGCACCTCCTCCGCGTGGTGGTCCAGCACCTCGTGTACGGCCGCGCCGATCTCCCGTACGGTCGGCGGCTCCGGGTCGGCGGCGTTGAGCACCCGGGCGCCGGGCTCGGCGGCGGCGAGCCGGACCAGTTCGGCGAGGTTGGCGGTGGAGACCGGGTGGAAGCGGCACTCGCCCCGGTAGGCGAGGATCCGGACCGGCCGGTTGTCCAGGGCACGCTTGACGAAGTGCCACTCGCGCGGGTGCACGGTGTGCGGCCCGTGGACGGCGCCGGCCCGGAGCAGGGTGGTGGGCAGGATCGCCCCGGCGGCGAGCAGTTGCCGTTCCAGGGTTGCCTTGCCGGTGGCGTAGCCGGTGTCGGGCCTGCCGTCGGTCGGCGTCACCGTCGAGTGGTCCTCGGTGATCGGGACGGGGAAGCGGGCGTTGTCGTCGCCGACGCCCCGGCCGGCCTCGTCGACGTAGACCGCGGCACTGGAGATGACCACCGCCGAGCCGATCCGGTCGGCGAGCCCGAGAAGCTGGCCGGCGTGCCGTCCGTCGTACGCGACGGTGTCGACCAGCACGTCGCAGCCGTCGCCGACGGCGGTGGCCAGCGCGGCGTCGTCCTCGCGGTCCAGCGGCACGAGTTCGACGTCCCAGGCCGGTGGCCAGGGTGCGCCGGCCCGTAGGCCCCGGGCGGCGGCCCGGACCCGCCAGCCGTCGGCGACCAGTGCCCGTACGGCGGCGCGGCCGATCTGTCCGGTGGCGCCGAGCACCAGGGCGAGCTTCTCCATGGGCCCAGGTTAGGGCTGCCCGGCCGGGGTGTCGCCCGGCTTTCGCCGCCAGCCGAACCGGCGCCGGGATCTGGCGGCCGGCGTGCCGGCCCGGCAGCGGAGGTAAACAACAAGATTTTTGCAACACTAGTTGCGCAAGAGTTCTTGCACATATCAGGCTGGCGGCATGGAGAGAGAGATCCGTCAGATCACCGACTCGCGGGTGCTCGCGGCGATGGCCCACCCGCTGCGACGCCGGCTCATGGACGTGCTCAAGGTCGACGGCCCGTCGACCGTCAGCATGCTCGCCGAACGGACCGACCAGGCGGTGGCCAACGTCAGCCACCACCTGAGGGTGCTCGCCAACTCCGACCTGGTCCGGGAGGCACCCGAACTGGCCCGGGACCGCCGCGAACGATGGTGGAAACTCGCCTCTCCCGGGCTGCGCTGGACCAGCGCCGACTTCGTCGGCGACCCGGCCTCGGAGGCCGTCCTCCAGGCCGCCCTCTCACTCAACCTCGACAGTCAGGATCGCATCGTCCGCGAGTGGTACGCCGCCAGCGACGAGGAACGCGCGGCCTGGGACCAGGCGCCGTTCTCCGCCGACCGGTGGCTCCGGCTCACCCCGGCCGAACTGCACCAACTCGAACGCGAGGTGGTCGCCCTGATGAACCGGTGGAGTGAGCGCGAACTGCCGGACGACGGCGAGCGCCGCGAGCCGGTGTTCTTCTTCGCCCACGCCGTACCGGCCCAGCCGTGACCGGCCTCGCCACCGCCCCGCCGCCCACCCACGGCCACCCGCCGCGCCGCCGGGGCGGACTGCTGCGGCAGCGGGACTTCCGGCTGTTCTGGATCGGCCAGACGGCCAGCAGCTTCGGCAGCAGCGTGACCAGTGTGGCGCTGCCCCTGGTCGCGGTCGCCACCCTCGAGGCCAGCACCTTCCAGGTGGCCCTGCTCACCGCGGCGACCTGGCTGCCGTGGCTGCTCGTCGGACTACCCGCCGGTGCCTGGGTGGACCGGCTGCCGCGCCGGCCCCTGATGGTGACCTGCGACCTTTTCGCGGCCGTGCTCTTCCTCAGTGTGCCGGTCGCGGCGGCGCTGGGTGTGCTCACCGTCGGCCAGTTGCTGGTCGTCGCGTTTGCCGGCGGCGTCGTACACATCTTCTTCTTCACCGCCTACCAGGTTTACCTGCCGGCGCTGCTGGCCCGACCGGACCTGCCGGAGGCGAACGCGAAACTGCAGGGCACCGAATCGGTGGCCCACGTCGCCGGCCCCGGTGCCGCCGGGCTGCTCGCCCAGCTTGTCGGCGTGGTGAACGCGCTGCTCGTGGACGTGGCCAGCTTTGTCGGATCCGCCATCTGCCTGTTGGCCATCCGGACCCGGGAGCCGCGGGAGACCGGCGTCCGTCCGGCCCGCAACCTGTGGCGGGAGATCACCGAAGGGGTACGGTTCACCGCCCGTGACCCCTACCTGCGGGTGTTCGCCCTGTTCGGCGCGCTGTCCAACCTGGGACTCGTCAGCTACCAGGCGATCCTGGTGGTCTTCCTGGTCCGCGAGGTCGGGGCCAGCCCCGGCACGGTCGGCCTGGTCACCGCCGGGATGAGCGTGGGCGGAGTGCTCGGCGCCGCCCTCACCGGGGTGCTGCGCCGCCGGTTCGGCAGTGCCCGGGCACTGCTGGTCGGCAGCCTCGGCACTCTGCCGTTCGGGCTGCTCATTCCGCTGACCGGGCCCGGTCCCCGACTGGGCCTGGTGGTGATCGCCGGAATGGCGATCGGCGCCGGCGCGGTCTCGGGCAACGTGCTCCGTGGCGCGTTCCGGCAGGCCTACGTCCCCCGGGAACTGCTCGGGCGGGTCATGGTGACCATGCAGGTCGTCAACCTCGGCCCGATGCCGCTCGGCGCGGTGGTCGGCGGACTGCTCGGCACCACCCTCGGGCTGCGTCCGGCGATGTGGTGCATCACCGGCTACCTCGCGCTGACCGGGCTGGTCCTGCTGGTCGGCCCGCTCGCCCGACGACGGGACCTGCCCGACCGTCCGGCCCCGCACCGGGGCTGACGGCCGGGCTCGGCCCACACGCCAGCGGCTCAGTGCGGCTGGACGTTCGCCGCCTGCGGACCCTTCTCGCCCTGGGTCACCTCGAACTCGACCTTCTGTCCCTCGTTGAGCTCCCGGAAACCGGACGTGGCGATCGCCGAGTAGTGGACGAAGACGTCTGGTCCTCCGCCGTCCTGCTCGATGAAGCCGAATCCCTTTTCCGAGTTGAACCACTTCACGGTGCCGGTTGCCATGCGTGTCTCCTTAGCGGCGCGTCTGTTCGCGGCGCGCCCCGTACGCCACCGACAGTAGCTGTCCCGGCTGCCGGGTGCGGCCGGAAGTCGTGAGTCGCCCGGTTGTCGTCGGCATCCGATCTCCTCCGGCCTACGCCGATCGGGGGACGCGACCCCGAGACGGGGTCAGGGTGGGGTCCGGGAACGACCCGGAGGTCCGGGCCGCCGGTGCCGCGTAGCGTTCCTCACGTGGCGGATTGGCTGGTTCAGGTGGGGGAGCTGCCGGCGGGTGTGTTCCTGACGGTGCTCGCGGGGGTCATGATGCTCGACGCGATTCCGCTGCTGGGTGTACTCGTGCCCGGCGACGTCGCGGTGCTCGCCGCAGTGGGGGTCGGACGGCCGGCCAGCGCCGGTGCATTCCTCGTGGTGATCGTCGGCTGCCTCGGTGGCTGGTCGCTCACCTTCCTCGCCGGACGCCGGTTCGGGGGGCGGCTGCGGCGCAGTCGTGCGGGGGCGTGGATCGGGGAGGCGCGCTGGTCGGCCGCCGAGCGGCTGCTGGGCACCGGGGGCGGCCGGATGGTGATGGTGGCGCCGTTCCTTCCGGTGCTGAACGCGTTGCTGCCGCTCGCCGCCGGGGGGCTGCGGATGTCGTACCGCCGGTTCCTCGGGTTCGCGACCGTCGGCGCGGTGCTCTGGGCCGGCCTGTACGTGGTCCTCGGCACCCTGGCACGGTCACTGGGCGGGTTGTTGCCCGGCGAGACCTTCGCCATGCTCGGCACGCTCGGCATCGGGCTGCTCTTCGGAGGGCTGGTCCTGCTCGGCGTCCGTCGCCGACTCGGTGCCGCCGCGACCGGCAGCTGAGCGGGGACGCCCGGCAGCCGGGCGGTCTGCCACCGGTCCCGGGCCGGCGGCGCTGACCAGGCCGGCTGGCATACTCACCAGCCATGGTGTTGTCGAGGCGCTGGGCGTGGTTCCTGATCCTGGTCGGGATCTGGACCTGGGTGATCTGGCCCCGGTTCGCGGTCGCCATCTGGAACGACAGCCGGGCCTGGTCGACCGGGGAGATCGGTCAGGGCAGCCCGACCGGTTTCCTGTGGGTGCACGCGCTGCTGATCGGTGCCTCGCTCGCGATCGGTACGACGGTGGGCCTGCTCGGCGTACGCGCACTGTGGGTGGCCCGCCGGTCCGCACAGCCGGCCGGGCCGGCGCGGGACTCCTGACGCACTCCGTTCCGGCGTGGTCCGCGCCGCATCCCGCCCGGTCCGCATCCCGCCCGGTCCGTGTCGCGCCGGTTCGCGCCGCGTCGGGCCGGGGGGCGGAGCCGGGGCCCCGTGGGACTACCGGATCGGGCGACACCGGTCGCCGTGGAGATGGTGGAGCCCCGGGGTATGCCCTGCCCCGGGGCCCCTCGATTTCCACCCGTTCGCACGCCAGCGACGTTTAAGGCCGACGATCAGGTTCCGGTCGACGTGCTTTGCCATTAAGCGACCGCCGCAGGTTGGAGCGGCAGACTGGACTCGAACCAGCATCTCGTCGAGGTTGTCGTGGCCGGTGGATCTGGCGATGGGTGGGGGTGCTGAGTCTGGAGCGATAGCCTCAGCCTGACCGGTGACGATCTGCCTCTGCCAGTTGGGCTATCTCGGCTCGTGCCGTGCCGAGAGGAGGACTCGAACCTCCACTGGAACCGTCACCTCGATGAGTCTGAATTCTCAGTCTCAACCTGACGCGCGCTCGCGCGTCCACCCCCGCTCCGAGGGGCGCCTGGGAGACTACCCGAAGAGGTAGCCAAAAATCTGGTCGCCGACCTTGCGGTCCTCGACCGTGGTGCTGTTGGCCTCCTCCCGGGCCACCTTCACCGCCTCGAGCAGCGAGTCGACCCGGCCGCGCAGCTGCTTGACCCGCTCCGCCGGCAGAGCGCCGGAGAGCTTGACGGTGGTCCAGGTGCCCACCGGTACGTCCTCGGTGTAGACCTCGACCTGCGCCGGGTGTTTCTCGGTCGCCTCGGCCTTGACGTGGTTGCGGTGCACCTTGCGCATCTTCTGGGTCTGACTCGGTGCCGACGCGTAGCACCCGCGGTCCGGGTCGAACTCCCACTTCTCCGCGGCGTCCAGCACGGCCAGACCGTCCACGAAGGTCCGCAGGTCGACCAGCTGCTTCTCCAGGAACAGCAGGTAGGTGACCGGGGCGTCCCGGACGAGGAGCTGCCCGTCGACGACCACGTCCGCGGTTGCCTGCGAGTTGCCGACGTCCTGCAGGAACTGCAGGTCGAACAGCCGCCCCATGGTGGTCGCGACCTCGTCGAGGACCTCCCGGACGGTGTACTGGACCCGGGTCGACTCCGGCGGCAGCTGTTCCCGGATGTCGTCGGCGAACGGCTGGTACGTCCGGGAGATGCCGGACAGCGGCGGCGCCTTCTGGGTACGTCGGTGCGCGTCGGTGAGTTCCCGCTTCGCCTGCGGTTTGAAACCCTGCACGAGTGCGTTGATCTTGTGGAGTGCGGTCTGCTCGGGCACCATGATCCTTCCGATTCGTCGGGCAGACGATATCCGCCGTCGTCGCCGCCGGCGACCCCTGTCTGGCCGGGACGGCCGGCAGCGCACCGAGGACCTGGCCTCTCCGGTACGGCGGTGCCACCGCGTCCCGCCCCGGTGCGCCGCGTACCCCTGGAACGACTCGAACGTCCGACCTCCTGGTTCGTAGCCAGGCGCTCTCTCCACTGAGCTACAGGGGCGTGCGCGGGCGACTCGGCCCGCTCACGGTGATGCTGTCTCCGTGCCGGTGTTGATGCGTACCCGGGACAGGAGTCGAACCTGCAACACACCGGTTCTGAGCCGGCGGCCTCTTCCGTTGGGCTACCCGGGCCCGAGTGGAGTGACGCGGTATCGAACCGCGCACGCGTAGCTTGCAAGGCGACGCTGTGCACCTGCACCCACCCCGACGTACCCTCGGCGCGATTCGAACGCGCACCGTACGGCGCCTCACGCCGTTGCCTCTACCGTTGGGCTACGAGGGCATTGCTCCCGGACAAGGATTCGAACCTCGGTTTCCTGAACCAGAGTCAGGCGTCCTGCCGGTTGGACGATCCGGGAAGGGCGGCCGGCGGGTACGAGGCCCGCCGGCCGCGATCAGCGCCGGGTGAGCGTGGCCCAGCTCGGGGTCGACGGCTCGAACCGCAGCACCAGACCCGCCTCGCCGGGGGTGCGGTCCGCCTTGCGCTGATTGCAGCCGCCGCACGCGGCGACGGTGTTGCTCCAGGTGTTCCGGCCACCGCGGGAACGGGGCAGGACGTGGTCGACGGTGCTGGCGTGGCCGCCGCAGTAGGCGCACCGACGGCCGTCGCGGACCAGGACCCCGGCCCGTGACCAGGCCGGCCCGGCGCCGAACCGCCAGCGGGTGACGACGTACCGGACCAGGCGGAGCACCTTCGGCACCGGGTAGACCCCGATCAGCTGGTCCGGTTCGGCCTCGTGGATCTCGGCGACCCGGCGGACCAGCATCCGTACCGCGTGCCGGAGACTGACCCGGTGGAGCGGGCCGAGGTCGGCGTTGATGACCAGGACGTCCACCGGATTCCTCCTCTGCGTTGTCGTGACGGGTGATTCCTGAGCGGCTGCCCGGGTTCGAACCGGGGGCCTCGACAATGGCGATGTCGCGCTCTGCCGACTGAGCTACAGCCGCGATGCCGTACGTGGACCGTGCCGGGATCGAACTCGGTTTCTCCTGTTCCCAAAACAGGCGGGTCAGCCGTCTCCCTCGCCCCGGAAAACGCCCGTTCGGTACGGCGCGGCCGCCCCGGCCGGGCTATTGACATCCATTGTGGACTTGTCAGGTGTACCAGTTCCGCCGGCCGAGGTCGGGGAAAATGCGCAGGGGTGTCAGGAGCCGGAGCGGCGACATCCGAATCCGAGGGTTGCCGCGCTACCGGATGGCGCCACGACCCGACAAGAAACGCCGCCCGGTCCCGGTGGGGGAGGGCGGCGTCAACGCGGTGCGCTCCGCGCTACGTCCGCCAGCCGCCCAGGCTGACGCGCTCATCGGTGAGCAGGTGGCCGGGTCGGGCGGCACCCGCCGGACCGCACGGCGCCTGCCGTAGCGGTCGGGTTGAGGCCTGCCACAACATCGGATGCTCCCTGTCGGATCGGTGTCGCCGGTTTGGTTCTGTTCGATCTGGTTGATCGCTTGTGATGACCACGGTAGGCGGCGGCCCGGGCACGGGCAACGTCTTTTCCGGCAACGGTTCCGGACGTACCGACAGAGCCGTCAACATGGCCGGACCCGGCCGGTCGGGGTGCGACTGCCCGGCCGGTCCGGTCCGTTCAGGCGGTGACCCGGTGCACCAGTCGCGACACGGCGGCGGCGACCACCTCCGGGGCCTGCGCCTGCGGGAAGTGGCCGACGCCGGGGACCATGACGACCTCAGCCCCCAGTTGGCCACCGATCCACGCGGCCTCGGCGGCCGGATCGCTCCAGTCCACGTCGTCCGCTCCCATCACCACGACGCTCGCCGTCCGTACGTCGCCCAGCCGCCGCCGGGCCGGCTCGTGCGAGGTACGGGTGGTCCGGACGAACGTCCGCCAGTGTCCCGGGCGGCGCAGGTTGTCCCGGACCCGGGCCCGGTGCTCCTGGTACCCCTCAGGCTTGGTGCCCGGCAGCCAGCGGGGGTAGTAACTGTTGAAGAACGTCGGCCCCCAGGGGCGGAGGAAGAGCGCCCGGAGCAGCAGCTTCTGCGCCGCGCCGCCAGCGGGCTCCCGGACGAACGGCCCGAGCAGAGCCAGGCCGCGTACCCGGGCGGGGTTGTCGGCCGCGGCGATCACGCCGGCACCGGCACCCATCGAGTTGCCGACCACGAACGCCGGCTCGCCCAGTTCCTCGATCAGCGCGAGGATGTCGCCGGCCAGCGCCACGTCGTCGTACGCCGGGAAGGTCGTGTCGCTGTCCCCGTGCCCGCGGATGTCCATGGTGGCGACCCGGTGGCCGGCGGCGGCCAGCAGCGGGACGAGCAGCCGGTAGGACTGCCGCAGCTCGCCCATCCCCGGCACGCAGACCACGAGGGGGCCGTCGCCGTCGAGGAGGTCGTAGGCGATCCGTCCGGCGGGACGCGCAAGGTACCGAACATCAGTCATAGCCTTAAAGCTACACTCATTAGCTAGTGAGTGCCAGTCGGTTCGGTGGCGCCCGGTACCGCCCTCACCCCCACCCGGGCGAACGCCTCGATCGCGTCCAGGTCCGCCGGCTGCAGACCGCGACGCGGGGACGGCCGCACCAGCAGGGCCCGACCGTCGGCCGACAGTTCGTCGTACCGCGGATCACCAGGCTCCGGCACCTCGGCGTCGTCGGTCCAGACCAGCCGACGCACCCCGGCGAGGACCCGGCGGGCGGCCGCGAGCTTCGCCATCGACGCGGCCATGCCCTTCACCGGATCCACGAACGCCCGCTCCAGCGGCGGCAGCAGCCACAGCCGTTCCAACGCCTCCGCGTCCGGACACCAGGTGGAGCACCAGCGGACCTCGACCAGACCCGACCGGTGCAGGGTGCGGATCCGGTCGACCAGCGGTGGCGCCCACCGCATCGGGTAGTGGCACGAGTCGCTGGCGGACCAGACGGTGTCACGGCGCGGCGGCCCACCCCAACCGGGCCGGGCGGCGTTGACAACCCCGTCCACGTCGAGCAGCCATACCGGTGGCAGGTCCGTCATCGGGTACGCCTCCGCTCTCCGGCCGCCGTGGCCGGGCGCTGACGGATCACCTCCGGCGACCCGCACCGGTGGCCGGTCGATCCCGCACGGGGTGCCGTGCCGTCGCGCGGCACCGCGCGCTCAGGCCGCCCGGGCGTGCGGGACAGCGGCCCAGCCGGCACCGACGGCGATGTCCCAGGCATCCACCTCGGCGAGTTCGTGCATACACGGGTACGTCAACCAGGTCACGTCGACCGCCTCCGCCGGCACCCCGGCCGGCGTCGTGACGGTGAACCGCTCCAACACGGCGGTGGCGGGGTAGGCGACGAGGCGGGCGAGTTCGGTGATCGGTCGGTCACATGTCGCGCACCTGCGGCGCTGCAGGAATGTCATGGCCCGATCGTCGCTCCCCCGGTTGACGCCGACCCCGCCAGGCAGGTGACGACAAGGTGAACAACCGGCCAGGACAACGGCCCTGAGCAGGGCATTCAGTCGGCCGGGATGGCAGGGGGCTACCAGCCGCGCGACCGCCACTCCGGGATCGACGGCCGTTCCGCGCCCAGCGTCGAGTCTTTGCCGTGGCCGGGGTAGAACCAGGTCTGGTCAGGCAGCCGACCGAAGATCTTCTTCTCGACGTCGTCGATCAGCGAACGGAACCGGACCGGGTCCCGGTCGGTGTTCCCCACCCCACCCGGGAAGAGGGAGTCGCCGGTGAACAGGTGGGTGCCGTCGGTGTCGTCGGCGTAGAGCAGCACCACAGAACCGGGCGTGTGCCCGACGATGTGGATCACCTCGAGTTCCCGGTCACCGACCCGGATCCGGTCGCCGTCGGCGAGCGACTCGGACGGGATCGGCAGGCCCTCGACGTCGTCGCCGTGCACCAGCGACCGGGCGCCGGTGGTGGCCACCACCTCCTCCAGCGCGACCCAGTGGTCCATGTGCCGGTGCGTGGTGACCACCGCGGACAGATTGGCGTCCCCGATCAGCTCAAGCAGCCGGGGCGCCTCGTTGGCGGCGTCGATCAGCACCTGGTCCCCGGTCGAGGCGCAGCGCAGCAGGTAGGCGTTGTTGTCCATCGGGCCTACCGAGAGCTTGCTGATGGTCAGGCCGGCCAGTTCCCGTACGTCGGGCGGGCCGCCGGGGGAGACGTTCCCGGTGTAGGCGGTCATGGGCGTACCTCCGAGTCAGGTGCACGGGTCTGGTCGGGCGGCGGGGGCGGCCCGGAGATCGGGTGAGGCGTCGCGGTCGACGACCGGACGCGGTCGGTCCGGCGTCCGATCCACCACCGGCGGCGACCCGAGCGGTTCGACGGTCACGGTCTACGACCATAGCGGGCGGGCGGAGCGGAATTGGGTTTCGGGCGGTCGTGCCACCGCCTACCGTCGGTGCCGACGCGGGCACCCTGGGGACCGGGCTTCCGACGACACGTTCCGATGCCTTCGCGACGTGTCCGGTGCCTTCGCGACGTGTCCGGCACTTTCGACGGCAAGGACTGACATGACTGTTGATCTCGCGTTCCTGGGCTGGGACGCGTCGCTGGCCGCCGCGTACCCGGGACGCGGCGACGACCACCGACCCGGCCGGGTGCTCCGGGCGGACCGGGGGGTCTGCACGGTGCTGGCGGCCGACGGCACGGTCCGGGCCAGCCTCGGCGGCGCCGTGCTGGTCTCGGCCGCCCGGGACGCGGTCCACCTGCCGTGCGCGGGCGACTGGGTGGTACTGCGGGACTGGCCGGACCGGCGGGTCACCGTCGAGGCGGTGCTGCCCCGGCGGACCGCGGTGGTGCGCCGGACCGCGGACAAGGACTCGAGCGGTCAGGTCCTGGCCGCCAACGTCGACGTGGCGGTGGTGATCGAACCGCTGCATCCGGAGCCGGACGTGGCCCGGATCGAGCGGTTGCTCGCGCTGGCCTGGGAGTCGGGTGCCCAGCCGTTGCTGGTGCTCACCAAGTGCGACCTGGTCGCCGACCCGGGGGCGGTCGCCGCGCAACTGCGTGAGGTGGCGCCGGGGGTGGAGGTGCTGCCGGTCAGCGCCCACCGGGGTACCGGACTGGACCGGCTGCGGCGGTGGCTGGCGGTCGGCCGTACGCTCGCCCTGCTCGGCCCCTCCGGCGCGGGCAAGTCGACGCTGGTCAACGCGGTCGCCGGGGCGAGGGTGATGACCACCCAGGGGGTACGCGGGGTGGACGGCAAGGGCCGGCACACCACCACCCACCGGGAGTTGATCCTGATCCCGGGCGGTGGTGCCGTGGTGGACACGCCGGGGGTGCGGGCGGTCGGCCTGCTCGACGCGGCGGCCGGCCTCGACCAGGCGTTCGCCGACGTGGCGGAGTTGGTCGCGGCGTGCCGGTTCGCCGACTGCGGACACCGGGACGAACCGGGGTGTGCCGTCCGGGCCGCCCTCGACTCCGGCGAGTTGGCGCCGCGCCGGTGGGCGAACTGGCAGAAACTGCAGCGCGAGGTAGCGTACGAGTCACGTCGCCGGGACGCCCGGTTGGCCGCCGAGGAGCGCAACCGGTGGCGGCGGATCCGCAAGGAGCAGCGGGGCGCACGGTGGGGGACAGCAGGCCGCTGAGCTGCGGGAATGGTCGGGTACGGAAAACTGTCATACCCCGGGGCTAGAGTTGCCGAGGCGCTTTTCTGCGCCGAGAAGCCGGACAAAAGGTATGGAGTGCGCGGACAGTGGCCGACCGACTGATCATCCGTGGTGCGCGGGAGCACAACCTGCGCGACGTCAACCTCGACCTGCCGCGCGACGCCATGATCGTATTCACCGGGCTCTCCGGCTCGGGCAAGTCCAGCCTCGCCTTCGACACGATCTTCGCGGAGGGGCAGCGGCGGTACGTCGAGTCGCTGTCGTCGTACGCGCGGCAGTTCCTCGGCCAGATGGACAAGCCGGACGTCGACTTCATCGAGGGGCTCAGCCCGGCCGTCTCGATCGACCAGAAGTCGACCTCCCGCAACCCGCGCTCGACCGTCGGCACGATCACCGAGGTCTACGACTACCTCCGGCTGCTCTACGCCCGGGTCGGTGAGCCGCACTGCCCGATCTGCGGCGAGCGGATCAGCCGGCAGAGCCCGCAGCAGATCGTCGACCGGGTGCTGGCGATGGAGGAGGGCACCCGGTTCATGGTGCTCGCTCCGGTCATCCGGGGCCGCAAGGGCGAGTACGTCGACCTCTTCGCCGAACTGCAGGCCAAGGGGTACGCCCGGGCCCGGGTCGACGGTGTCGTCCACCCGCTGACCGAGCCACCGAAGCTGAAGAAGCAGGAGAAGCACACCATCGAGGTGGTGGTGGACCGGCTCACCGTGAAGGCGAGCGCGAAGCAGCGGCTCACCGACTCGGTCGAGTCCGCCCTGGGGCTGTCCGGCGGGCTGGTCCTGCTCGACTTCGTCGACCTGCCGGAGGACGACCCGAACCGGGAACGGCGCTACTCCGAACACCTGGCCTGCCCCAACGACCACCCGCTGGCGATCGAGGACCTCGAACCCCGGGTCTTCTCCTTCAACGCCCCGTACGGTGCCTGCCCGGAGTGCACCGGTCTGGGCACCAAGAAGGAGGTCGACGCCGAACTGGTCGTCCCGGACCCGGAACGCAGCCTGCGGGAGGGCGCGATCCAGCCGTGGGCCGGCGGGCAGACCCAGGAGTACTTCCTGCGCCTGCTGGAGGCGCTCGGCGACGCCGAGCACTTCAACCTCGACACCCCGTGGCGGGCATTGCCGTCCCGGGTCCAGAAGACCATCCTGCACGGCTCCAACGACCAGGTACACGTCCGCTACCGCAACAAGTACGGCCGGGAACGCTCCTACTACACCGGTTTCGAGGGTGTGGTGCAGTGGATCGAGCGGCGGCACAACGACACCGAGTCGGAGTGGTCCCGGGACAAGTACGAAGGCTACATGCGGGACGTGCCCTGCCCGGTCTGCCGTGGCTCCCGGCTCAAGCCGGAGGTGCTGGCGGTCACCCTCGGCGGGCGCAACATCGCCGAGATCTGCGCCCTGTCGGTCGGCGAGTGCGCCGAACTGCTCGGCGGACTGACCCTGACCGACCGGCAGAAGATGATCGCCGAGCGGGTGCTCAAGGAGATCAACGCCCGGCTGCGGTTCCTGGTCGACGTCGGACTCGACTACCTGTCGCTGGACCGGCCGGCCGGCACCCTCTCCGGAGGGGAGGCGCAGCGGATCCGGCTCGCCACCCAGATCGGCTCCGGCCTGGTCGGCGTGCTCTACGTACTCGACGAGCCGTCGATCGGCCTGCACCAGCGGGACAACCACCGGCTGATCGAGACCCTGGTCCGGCTCAGGGGCCTCGGCAACACCCTGATCGTGGTCGAGCACGACGAGGACACCATCCGGACCGCGGACTGGATCGTCGACATCGGGCCCGGCGCCGGCGAGCACGGCGGCAAGATCGTGCACAGCGGCTCGGTGCCGGACCTGCTGGCGAACGAGGAGTCGGTGACCGGGGCGTACCTGTCCGGACGCCGGTCGATTCCCACGCCGAAGAGCCGCCGGCCGCAGACCCCGGGCCGGGAACTGGTGGTGCACGGGGCCCGCGAGCACAACCTGCGCAACCTGACCGTGCCGTTCCCGCTCGGGCAGTTCATCGCGGTCACCGGGGTCAGTGGCTCCGGCAAGTCGACCCTGGTCAACGACATCCTGTACGCAGTACTGGCCAACCAGATCAACGGCGCCCGGCTGGTGCCGGGCCGGCACACCCGGATCACCGGTCTGGAGCACGTCGACAAGGTGGTCGGGGTCGACCAGTCACCGATCGGGCGTACCCCACGGTCCAACCCGGCGACGTACACCGGGGTCTGGGACCACATCCGCAAGCTCTTCGCCGAGACCACCGAGGCGAAGGTCCGGGGGTACGGTCCCGGGCGGTTCTCGTTCAACGTCAAGGGCGGCCGCTGTGAGGCGTGCAGTGGTGACGGCACGATCAAGATCGAGATGAACTTCCTGCCTGACGTCTACGTGCCGTGCGAGGTCTGCAAGGGCGCCCGGTACAACCGGGAGACCCTGGAGGTCCACTACAAGGGCCGGACCGTCTCGGACATCCTGGAGATGCCGATCGAGGAGGCGGCCGAGTTCTTCTCGGCGATCCCCGCCATCCACCGGCACCTGAAGACCCTCGTCGACGTCGGCCTCGGCTACGTACGGCTCGGCCAGTCGGCGCCGACCCTCTCCGGTGGCGAGGCGCAGCGGGTGAAGCTCGCCTCCGAGTTGCAGAAGCGGTCCACCGGACGGACCGTGTACGTGCTCGACGAGCCGACCACCGGACTGCACTTCGAGGACATCCGCAAACTGCTCGGGGTGCTGGAGAGCCTGGTCGACAAGGGCAACACGGTGATCGTCATCGAGCACAACCTCGACGTGATCAAGACTGCCGACTGGTTGATCGACATGGGTCCGGAGGGTGGCCACCGGGGCGGTACCGTGCTCGCGGCCGGCACCCCCGAGGAACTGGCCGAGGCGGCGGAGAGCCACACCGGGGCGTTCCTGCGGCCGGTGCTGGGCCTGACCGGACCGGCGGCGGGAGCCGCCACGGCCACCGCCCGGGCGGCGAAGGCCAACGGCGTGAAGGCCAACGGCGGAGGCGCCACGAAGGCGGCCGGCGGTGGGGCGGCGAAGGCGAACGGGGCGGCGAAGGCGAACGGGACGGCGAAGGCCGCCGGTGACGCGGCCGCCGCGAAGCCGGCCACCCGGGCCGGCGGCTCGGGACAGGGAAAGAGCCCGGCCCGGGGGCGGCGCGTCGCATCGTCTTGATGATGGGACGGTTGAACCGGTTGCCGGACATATCCGTGTCTTCGGGCATGGCCGCGGACGACCAGGAGCGCGGCGTCGATCAAGGAAGGCTAGGCATGAGTGACGAGCAGACCGTAACCGGGCCGGGCACGCAGACCCGACGGGCACTGCTGGCCGGCGTGGGCGCGGTGGGCGCCTCCGTGGTGCTGGCCGCGTGCGGCACGGGCGACGACGATGCCCTGGACGGGACGACCGGCGGCGACAACCCGGGTACGCCCAGCGGCGGTGCCTCGGAGAGTGCCCCGGCCGGCGGCGGCGCGGCGCTGGCCAAGACGGCCGACATCCCGGTCGGCGGCGGCAAGATCCTCACGGATCAGGAGACCGTGGTGACCCAGCCGACGGAGGGCGAGTTCAAGGCCTTCAGTTCCATCTGCACCCACCAGCGCTGCCCGGTCACCAGTGTGGAGGGCGGCACGATCAACTGCAGCTGCCACAACAGCAAGTTCTCCATCGCCGACGGCTCCGTCAAGGGCGGCCCGGCGACCAAGAAGCTGCCCGAGAAGAACATCACGGTCGACGGGGACAACATCGTCCTGGCCTGAGGCCCGGTCGGCGTACCGACGCGGCGACGCGGCCAGCTCGCATCGCCGCGTCGCCGCCGGTCGCTCCCGTTGATCACAGATTAGGCTTGTCGACGTGCCTGACCCCGCTACCTACCGCCCCGCACCGGGCACAATCCCGGACGCCCCCGGCGTCTACCGCTTCCGCGACCCGACCGGCCGGGTGATCTACGTCGGCAAGGCGAAGAGCCTGCGGAGCCGGCTCAACTCGTACTTCGCCGACCCGTGGTCACTGCACGACCGCACCCGGCAGATGGTCACCACGGCCGCCTCGGTCGACTGGATCATCGTGGGCACCGAGGTCGAGGCGCTCCAGCAGGAGTACACCTGGATCAAGCAGTACGACCCGCGCTTCAACGTGCGCTACCGCGACGACAAGTCGTACCCGTACCTGGCGGTCACCCTCGACGAGGAGTTCCCGAGGCTGCAGGTGATGCGGGGCGCCAAGCGCAAGGGGGTCCGCTACTTCGGGCCGTACTCGCACGCCTGGGCGATCCGGGAGACCCTGGACCTGCTGCTGCGGGTCTTTCCGGCCCGGACCTGCTCCTCCGGGGTCTTCAAACGGCAGGCCCAGATCGGCCGACCCTGCCTGCTCGGCGACATCGGCAAGTGTTCGGCACCCTGTGTCGGGCGGGCCTCCGCCGAGGAACACCGGGGCATCGTCAACGAGTTCTGCGACTTCATGGCGGGCCGCACCGACCGACTGGTCCGCCGACTCGAGCGGGAGATGGGCGAGGCCAGCGAACACCTCGAATTCGAGCGGGCGGCCCGACTTCGCGACGACCTCGTGGCGCTGCGTCGGGCCATGGAGAAGCAGACCGTGGTCCTCGGCGACGGCACCGACGCGGACGTGGTCGCGTTCGCCGAGGATCCCCTCGAGGCCGCCGTCCAGGTCTTCCACGTCCGCGACGGTCGGGTACGCGGCCAGCGTGGCTGGGTCGTGGAGAAGGTCGAGGACCTGACCACCGGCGACCTGGTCCACCACTTCTGCACCCAGGTGTACGGCGGTGAGGAAGGCGAGAGCGACGTCCCCCGGGAACTGCTGGTGCCGGCGTTGCCGGGCGACGTCGACGCGTTGGCCGACTGGCTGTCCACGCGTCGGGGCAGCCGGGTGACCCTGCGGGTGCCACAACGTGGTGACAAGAAGGCGCTGCTGGAGACGGTGGCGCGCAACGCCGCCGGGGCGTTGACCCAGCACAAGCTCCGTCGGGCCGGCGACCTGACCACCCGCAGCGAGGCACTGGACGAACTCACCGAGGCGCTGGGCCTGCGGACGGCGCCGCTGCGCATCGAATGCTACGACGTTTCCCAGATCCAGGGCACGGACGTGGTGGCGAGCATGGTCGTCTTCGAGGACGGCCTGGCCCGCAAGAGCGAATACCGGCGGTTCGCGGTCCGGGGCGCCACCGACGACCTGTCGGCGCTCTCCGAGGTACTGCGTCGACGGTTCAGTCGCTATCTCCAGGCCCGGGGCGAAACCGGGGAGATCGGCGACGAGATGGCCTCCGACCCGGACCGCCCCGGCATCGACCCGGCCACCGGCCGGCCCCGGAAGTTCGCCTACCCGCCGCAGTTGGTGGTGGTCGACGGTGGCCAACCCCAGGTCGCGGCGGCGGCAGCGGTCCTGGCGAAACTCGGCATCGACGACATCGCGCTCTGCGGCCTCGCCAAGCGGCTGGAGGAGGTGTGGCTGCCCGGCGACGAGTTCCCGGTGATCCTGCCCCGCACCTCCGAAGGGCTCTACCTGCTGCAGCGGGTACGGGACGAGGCACACCGGTTCGCCATCACCTACCACCGGCAGCAGCGTTCCAAGCGGATGACCACCTCAGGACTGGACCAGGTCGCTGGTCTCGGCGAGGTACGTCGCAAGGCGCTGCTGCGGCACTTCGGTTCGATGAAGCGACTGTCGGCGGCGACGGTCGAGGAGATCACCGAGGTGTCCGGCATTGGTCGACGTACCGCCGAGGCGATCGTGGCAGCGCTGCGTCCGAGCCGGGAGTGATCCCGCCCCGGACACGGTGACGGTCAGTCCGGGGGCACCGAAGGTTCCGGCGGCACCACGTACTGGTGGCCGAGTCGGCTGTGCCACACGAAAACCCCGGGTTGGAGCTGCCGTAGCCGCCAGCCGCCCTCGTCCTTCAGCCGGTGGTCGTGACGGCACAGCACCGCAAGGTTGTCGGGTGTGCTGGGGCCACCGTCGACGTACCGCCGGACG
Organism: Plantactinospora sp. B5E13; assembly: GCF_039871775.1. NCBI lineage: Bacteria > Bacillati > Actinomycetota > Actinomycetes > Micromonosporales > Micromonosporaceae > Plantactinospora > Plantactinospora sp. B5E13. Next base: position 205,421 of record NZ_JBDPLT010000005.1, on the reverse strand, counting down.
TGGTCGAGGTCGGCGTGGCTGGCCGGGACCCGACAACCGGGGGCCCGGCAGGTCTGGTCGCGGGACCTGACGAACGCGGCATCCCGGATCTTGGGTCGACGACGGACCGGACCATTGTGGATCAGCCGGCCGTTGCGGTCGTAGACGCTGATCCGCCACGCGGATTTGCGGCTGCGCGAGGCGATCTGCCGGGCCGTCTCGGCCACCACCGGGCCCCAGCCGGACAGCTCACCCGGCAGGTCGGTCAGCCCCATCAGGGTGGTCAGCGGAACCCGAAGGTCGACGCCGCCTGTGCTGTGCGGCCGGGCATCCGTCGCCACGCCTGCCGCGGCGGCCCCGACACCCTCCAGCAGGTCCAGGAACGTGTCCGCGCGGAGTTGGTCCAGGCTCCGACCGTCACCGGCCCGTTTGGCCGCCCGGGCCAGCGCATCCACCCTGGCCGCGGCGATCGCCGCACGCTCGACCGGCAGTTGGTAGCCGGCCAGGGTGGCGGTGCCCTCGGAATCCGTCTCCGACACCAACCGTCGGTGCCGGATCGAGCGGGCCTGCCGGCGTCGCGCGGCCTCCGGATCGCTGGCGATGACCAGGGCGCGCAGCCGGGCGGCCAGCTGGTGGGGGGTCAGGCCGGCGGCCGTCTCGAGGACCTGGCTGACCAGCCGTCGGGCGGTTTCCTCGTGCAACGCGAGGGTTCCCTCACTCAACACGCGCGCCCGGGGCAGGTCGATGTCTCCGGCCGCCAACGCGGCATGCACCTGGGGGAGTCGCCGGAGCAGGTCGGCGGCGAGGTGGAGTGTGTGCTCCGCCGCGCGTCGGGTCAGGCGCAGCGCCATCCGGATCTCGTCGGCGGCGAACTCGTCCACCTGTTCGACCCGGGCCGCCGGCGCGTCGGCGTCACCGGGTGGACAGTGCGCGACCTCGACCAGGTCGGCAAGGAGTTGGGCCTGGTCGTACGCCACCTGGCGGGCACGGGCCTGCAGCATCGTCACGGCGTCGTGACCGTTAAGCTTCGCGCGGTCGATGGTGGCGAGGAGTAGACCCAGCTCCGGACCGGGCGGCAACTCCGCCAGGTTCTCAGGGACCATCACTCGTTCGATCACATGTTCGAGGCTAAAGCGACCCACCGACAGAATTTCCGACCGCGACCCGCCCTCACAACGCGATGGGCCGGTACCCGAACATCCGGTCGACGACCTCCGACGGATCGGGTTCGGGGTCGAGTCCGTGTCGGTTTGGATAGAAGATCAGGCTTGCGGTGTAACCACTCGGCAGCGGTATCTGGCTGTCCAGCAGGTCCAGCCAAGAGTGGATCTCCTCCTCGGTTCCGTTGCCTGCCGTGATCCGGGTGACCAAGTTGATCATCTTTGTCCGGTCAAGTCGACGCTTGTCGCGACCGTGTCGCGGGTCGCCCATGTCCCCTCCATGATGTCGGTCGCACGAACGCCGTGATGGTAGTGGCTCTGTCGACCGTCGCCGGATGTCTGGATCGCGGACTTGGGCAGGAAGGTCGGATGTGCTGACCGTACGCTTGTCAATTCTTGTTTGCCGGTGTCCGGTTCCGGTTCATGATCGACCCGGTCCGGTGGAATGCTGGCGGGCTGGGGGTCGTTACATTACGCGTACGACTGAGTAGCACGGCTGGTGAGCTGGGCTGATGGGCTCGGGTCTGGGAATGATCCGGGGTTGCCGGTCGTTACATATGGCGTTCGCTTGAGTACCAGCCCCTCTTTGGTACGTGGCGATCGAGCTTCTGGTCCCCGGGAGAGCTTCTTCTGGTGTGGGCCGTTCTCTTTCTTTTCTCTGGCACTTGCATGCGCCCCCCTTGCGTGTGTGGGTGTTCATCCCCGATTGGAAGGAACGACGATCATGAACAGGATGCTGTTCGGTCGGTGGATTCCGGCCATCGCTGAGACTTCTCTGGTTCGTAGGACGGCGCTGGGTCTGACTGGTCTGGCGTTTGTTGGTGGCGCTGTCGCTGGTCCGGCGGTTGCCGCGCAGGCCGCTCCCGAGCATCACGGGGTGAACCTGGTGGCGCAGTCGGTGACTGTGGACAAGGGCGATCACAAGCCGTCGCGGGACAAGCTGGTTCCGCATGGTGTGCAGGGTGCGCAGGCGTCGATTCCGATCTCGCCTGAGCAGGCGGACAACGTGAAGGCGATTGTGAAGGCGACGAAGAAGGCTGGTCTGGACGAGCGGGCCGCGGTGATCGCGGTGGGCACCAGCCTTCAGGAGTCGAAGTTGGAGAACCTGGGTGACCTGGGTGCGAACAACGATCATGACTCGCTGGGTCTGTTCCAGCAGCGTCCGAGTTCGGGTTGGGGTTCGCCGGACCAGATCATGGACCGGGAGCATGCCACGACGGCGTTCCTGGACGGGTTGAAGCAGGTGGACGGTTGGCATGATCTGCCGCTGACCGTGGCTGCGCAGAAGGTGCAGGTGTCGGCGTACCCGGACGCGTACGCGAAGTGGGAGAACCAGGCTGCTGACCTGGTCGCCAACGCCTGGAACAACAGCTGACGCCTGGAACAACAGCTGACGCCTGGAACAACAGCTGAAGACGTAAGGACTTCCGACCGTTGGCCGGGTCCCCACCACGGGGACCCGGCCAGCGGCGTATCCGCCCGGTTATCCCTCCCGCTCCGGCAGGTCACGCAGCTTCGGGATCGGCGACGGCAGCACCCAGAGCACCCCGGCCAGCGCGCCGACGGTGGCGATCCACAGCGTGGGACGTACGCCGAGCGCGGTGCCCAGGGCGCCGCCGAGCAGTGCCCCCAGCGGACGGATGCCGTAGTTGATGGTCCGCTTTACGCCGGTCACCCGGGCGAGCAGCGTCTCCGGGATGGTCGCCGTCTGCATCGACCCCACGGTGATGTCGAGGACCATGACGCCGAGGCCGGAAAGGAACTCGGCAGCGACGAGGGCGCTCAGTAGCAGGGGAGTGGGGCCGTCCGCGAGCGGTACCAGTATCAGCGGTGCCGGGAAGAGGATGAAGCCCAACACCACGGTCCGGCCGAGGCCGAACAGTCGTACCAGCCGACTGGTGACCACCGCGCCGAGCAGGGCACCCAACGAACCGGTACCGACCACCAGGCCGAGCAGTCCGGGGGAGATCCCGAGCTCACTACTGGCGTAGAGCACGAACAACGCGGCGAACATGTAGTTGAAGAGGTTCAGTGTGGTGGTGCCGAGCACGGTCGCACGCAGGATCCGGGACCGGGCCACGAACTGGAGGCCCGCGGCGAGGCCGAGTCCGCGGCTGGTCTCGGCAGCCGGCCCGGCGGGCGCCGGTGCCGTCCGGGGGAGTCGACCCAGGAACAGGGCGGATAGCAGGTACGACAGCGCGTCCGCCAGCAGTGCGACCGGCGCGCCGAGCACCTGCACCAGCAGCCCGCCGACGCTCGGACCGGCGACGAACGACATCGCGCGACTCCCGTTGACCAGTGCGTTGGCGTCGACGTAGTCCTTCCTCGGCACCAGTGACACGAAGAGTGCGCTGTGGGCCACCTCGAAGAGCACGGCCAGGGTGCCGCTGAGGAACGCGACGAGGTAGAGCTGTCCCAGGCTGAAGATGCCGAACAGGTACGCGATCGGGACCGCCGCCAGCAGGACGGCCCGACCGAGGTCCGCGAGGATCATCACCCGCCGCTTGTTCGGGTACCGGTCCAGCCAGGCGCCGGCAATTAGGGAGAAGAGCAGGTTCGGCAGCAGGGTGGCGGCGGTGAGGTAGCCCATCTCGGCTGGGCCAGCCCCGGCGCCGAGCACGGCGAGCAGTGGCAGGGCCAGCACCGAGATCTGGTCGCCGAACAGTGAGACGGTCTGTGCCGACCAGTACCGCCGGAACGGTGGCTGACGCAGCAGCACCGGCAGCCACCGTCGGTTTCTGGCCGTCGGAGCCTCCGGCGGGGCGAGCGTGCCGCTCACTCCGGTTCCCCCTGGGTCTCCGCCCCGGACCGGTCCGTCGGTTCGGCGGGCTGGCCGGTTGGCTGTCCGGCCGGTTCTCCGGCTGAGGGCGCCGGGGTACCGGCTGAGGGCGCCGGAGTACCGGACGGCGGCGCCGGGGCGCCGGGCGGGGCAGCCTCGGTGGGCAGCAGCAGTTGGATGATGCTGATCGGACGGGACCCGGCGGGACGCCTGGTGGGGTCGGTCAGCCGGTCGTCGTACGCGGCCAGCAGCGTCTCGAACTGTCGGGTGAGCGCCGCCAGTTCCTCGGCGGTCAGGTAGACGAGGGCGTCGCCGAAGCCGGTCAGCGCGCGCCACTGCGGCGGTTCGTGCGCGCGTTGTGCCAGGTGGGCGCGGGCGCGCTCCAGGTAGTGCTCCAGGATCACCGCGTTGAGCTGGTCGGCCGCGGCCCGCAGGGCCGGGTCGTCCGACGTGTCGTCCCAGGAGGTCATGAGGGCGGTCGCCCGCCAGGGGCGCTCTCGCTCGTCGGCGCCGGGGACCCGTTCGGCGAGGCCGTATCTGGCCAACTGTCGAAGATGGTACGAGCAGCTCGGCACACTCTCGTTCAGTCGCTCCGCCGCCTGGGTGGCGGTCAGCGGGCCTTCGCGTCGGAGCAGTCCGACCAGTGCGAGGCGCAGCGGGTGCGCGTACCCCCGCAGGGCTCGTGGATCGGTCAACCTGACTTCGGGATGGCTCATACCCTAAAGATAGTTCTAGAAAGAAAGCTTTAGCAAAGCCGTATCATCGTCCCTCGAGCCCGTCGGCCGGTCGGATTCCGACGGGCGGGTAGATTACGAACCCAACCGCGGCTGGGGGTGGAACGTGCGCGAGACGTGGGTGGCGACCGACCGGTCGCCGGTGGCCGAGGGGGGTTCGGTGGCCGAGGGCGATTCGGCGGCCGAGGGAAACCCGGTGGCCGAGGGGAACCCGGTGGAGCCACAGACGGCCGGGATCGAGCCGAAGACCGCTGACGTCGAGCCGACGGTCGCGGAGCCGGAACCGTCCCCGGACGGCGAAGGGCCGAACCGGTCGGACACCACGCTGGTCGTGGTCACCGGCGTCTCCGGCGGCGGCCGCAGCACCGTCGCCCGCGCTCTGGAGAACGTCGGCTTCTACGTGGTCGACAACCTTCCCCAGGCGCTCATGCTCGACATGGCCGAGCTTGCCTTCCAGGCCGGCGGCGCCGCCCGGCGTACCGCGATGGTGCTGGACGTACGCAGCCGGGCCTTCTCCACCGACCTTGCCGGCGCGATCCGGGCGCTCAAGGAGCGGGGCTTCCAGCCCAGGGTGGTGTTTGTGGACGCCGACGACGAGGTGCTGATCCGGCGCTTCGAGAGCGTGCGCCGTTCCCACCCGCTGCAGGGCGACGGCCGGCTCGCCGACGGGATCGCGATCGAGCGCGGCCTGCTCGAGGAGGCCCGCGACCAGGCCGACGTGATCATCGACACCAGCCACCTGAACGTGAACCAGCTCCGCAGCCGGGTCGAGGAGCTGTTCGGCGCCGAGGACGCCCGCCGGCTGCGGGTCACCGTGCTCTCCTTCGGCTTCAAGTACGGCCTGCCGCCGGACGCCGACTTCGTGCTCGACGCCCGCTTCCTGCCGAACCCCTACTGGGTTCCGGAACTGCGCGAACACACCGGCCGTGAGGAGGGCGTCAGCCGGTACGTCCTCGGCCAACGTGGTGCGGTCACCTTCGTCGAGACGTACGCCCGGTTGATCAACGCGACCGCGCCCGGCTTCGAACGGGAGGGGAAGCGGTACCTGACCGTCGCGGTTGGTTGCACCGGCGGCAAGCACCGCAGCGTGGCGATCGCCGAGGAACTCGCCAGCCGGCTGCGTCAGGCCCGGCTCGCGGCGAACGCCCAGCACCGCGACCTGGGGCGCGAGTGAGCGGCGAACGCCCAGCACCGCGACCTGGGGCGCGAGTGAGCGGCGAACGCCCAGCACCGCGACCTGGGGCGCGAGTGAGCGGCCTACGGGTCGTCGCGTTCGGGGGCGGGCACGGCCTGGCGGCATCGCTGCGGGCGCTGCGGCACTGCGCACCCGAACTGGATCTGGAGATCACCGCCGTGGTGACCGTCGGCGACGACGGTGGTTCGAGTGGCCGGTTGCGCGCGGAACGGGGTGCGCTGCCCCCCGGTGACCTGCGCCAGGCGCTCGCCGCCCTCGCCGCCGACGAAGCGGCCAGCCAGCGCAGCGCCGACCTGTTCCAGCACCGGTTCGTCGACGGCGGTCCGGGTCGGGACCCGCTCGCCGGTCACGCGGTCGGCAACCTGGTGCTCTGCGGGTTGATGGAAATGCTCGGCAACCCGGTCGCCGCCCTCGACCACGCCGCCGGCATGGTCGGCGCGGTCGGCCGGGTACTGCCGATGTCCTGCGAACCGGTCGGGATCGAGGCCCGGGTCCGCGGCGCCGACCCACGTCGACCGAGTGCGGTGCAGACCGTACGAGGTCAGCACGCGGTGGCGGTCACCGACGGTCGGGTCGAGCTGGTCCGGCTCACCCCGGAAGGGCCACGGGCCTGCCCGGAGGCGGTGGAGGCGGTCGGCGTCGCCGACTGGCTCATCTTCGGGCCGGGCAGCTGGTACACCAGCGTGATCCCGCACCTGCTGGTGCCCGAGCTGGCCGCCGCGATCGTCGCCAGCCCGGCCCGCCGGCTGGTCACGCTCAACCTTGCCAACGAGGCGGAGACCCTCGGGCTCTCCCTCGCCGACCACCTGGCGGCACTCAACTGGTACCTGCCGGCCCTCGGCATCGACGTGGTGGTCGCGGACGGTAAGGCGGTGGGTGACCCCGAACCGGTGCACCGTGCGGCAGAATCGCTGGGTGCGCGGCTCGTGCTCGCCCCGGTGGCCGTCCCGGACGGTGGACCCCGACACGATCCCGCAGCGCTGGGAGCCGCACTGGTGCCTCTCCTGGGCGCCGATCGTTAAGCACGTACGAATCACCGGCACCCGCCGGAACCGGCCCATGAGGTGACGAGAAGATGGCGATGACCGCTGCGGTCAAGGACGAACTGAGCCGGGTCGACGTGCCCAAACCCTGCTGCCGCCGGGCGGAGATGGCCGCGCTGCTGCGGTTCGCGGGCGGCCTGCACATCGTATCCGGCCGGGTGGTGGTCGAGGCGGAACTCGACACCGGCGCGGTGGCGCGCCGGCTCCGCCGGGAGATCGCCGAGGTGTACGGGTATCCGAGCGAGATTCACGTGCTCGCCTCCGGTGGGCTGCGCAAGGGCAGCCACTACATCGTCCGGGTGGTCAAGGACGGCGAGGCACTCGCCCGGCAGACCGGCCTGCTCGACGTACGCGGTCGACCGGTGCGGGGCCTGCCGCCGCACGTGGTGGCGGCCAACGTCTGTTGCGCGGTCTCGGCCTGGCGTGGCGCCTTCATGGCGCACGGCTCGCTGACCGAGCCGGGCCGGTCCTGCGCCCTGGAGATCACCTGCCCCGGGCCGGAGTCCGCGCTCGCCCTGGTCGGCGCCGCCCGGCGGATCGGCATCACCGCCAAGGCCCGCGAGGTCCGGGGCGTCGACCGGGTGGTGGTCAAGGACGGTGACGCGATCGCGGCGCTGCTCACCCGGATCGGCGCACACTCCAGCGTGCTGTCCTGGGAGGAGCGCCGGGTCCGTCGCGAGGTGCGGGCGACCGCGAACCGGCTGGCCAACTTCGACGACGCCAACCTGCGCAGGTCCGCCCGGGCCGCGGTCGCCGCCGCCGCCCGGGTCACCCGGGCGTTGGAGATCCTCGCCGACGACGCCCCCGACCATCTCACCTCGGCCGGCCGGCTACGGCTCGAGCACCGGCAGGCGTCGCTTGAGGAGCTCGGCGCGCTGGCCGACCCGCCGCTGACCAAGGACGCCATCGCCGGCCGGATCCGTCGACTGTTGGCGCTGGCCGACAAGCGGGCTCGTGACCTCGGCATCCCGGACACCGAGGCGGCGGTGACCCCGGACATGCTCACGGTGTGACCGCGGGTCACCGGTGGTGTGATCGGACCCGTACGGATTCTCCCCCGACGCAACGCGACGTTCTGAGCTCGGATAGGGTCGCAGCGTACGGCGACGGGGCCGGAACCGGCTCTCCGCCGTGCAATTTCGCCTCGGGGCGGGCCGGGATGACCTAGCAGCGGCCGACCTTCCATGGGGTCGGCGCACCCATCTTCGCTGCCGAACTGGCTGACGGCGGCGAACCGAAACACGAGGAGATGGACTCAGTGACCATCCGGGTTGGCATCAACGGCTTCGGCCGGATCGGCCGCAACTTCTTCCGCGCGGTGCTCGCGTCGGGCGCCGACGTCGAGGTGGTCGGCGCGAACGACCTGACCGACAACGCCACGCTGGCGCACCTGGTCAAGTACGACAGCATCCTTGGTCGTCTGCCGCACGAGGTCAAGGCGACCGCCGACGAGATCACCGTCGGCGGCCACACCGTGAAGGTGTTCGCCGAGAAGGACCCGGGCAAGCTGCCCTGGGCCGACCTGGGCGTGGACGTGGTGATCGAGTCGACCGGCTTCTTCACCGACGCGACCAAGGCCAAGGCGCACATCGACGGCGGGGCCAAGAAGGTCATCATCTCGGCTCCGGCCAAGAACGAGGACGTCACGGTCGTGATGGGCGTCAACCACGACCAGTACGACCCGGCCAAGCACAACATCATCTCCAACGCCTCCTGCACCACGAACTGCCTGGCCCCGATGGCCAAGGTGCTGCAGGACACGTTCGGCATCGAGCGTGGTCTGATGACCACGATCCACGCGTACACCCAGGACCAGAACCTGCAGGACGGCCCGCACAAGGACCTGCGCCGGGCCCGGGCCGCCGCGCTGAACATCGTGCCGACCTCGACCGGTGCCGCGAAGGCGATCGGTCTGGTGCTGCCGGAGCTGAAGGGCAAGCTGGACGGTTACGCGCTGCGGGTGCCGATTCCGACCGGCTCGGCCACCGACCTGACCATCACCGCCGGCCGCCAGACCTCGGTCGAGGAGGTCAACGCCGCGATGAAGGCGGCCGCCGAGGGCCCGCTGAAGGGCATCCTGACCTACACCGAGGACGAGATCGTCTCCTCGGACATCGTCACCGACCCGGCCTCCTGCATCTTCGACTCCGGTCTGACCAAGGTGATCGGCGACCAGGTCAAGGTCGTCGGCTGGTACGACAACGAGTGGGGCTACTCGAACCGCCTCGTCGACCTGGTCAAGCTGGTCGGTGCCGGGCTGTGAGCGTGAGGAGTGAGCTTGCGAGCCCCGCAATCGCGAACGGAGAGGTAGCCGGGTGAGCATCCGCAACCTCGACGATCTCCTCGCCGAGGGGGTTTCGGGTCGGCGCGTCCTGGTGCGCGCCGACCTGAACGTGCCCCTCGACAAGGAGACCGGCGCGATCACCGACGACGGCCGGATCCGTGCGGTCCTGCCCACGCTGACCGCGTTGCGGGACGGGGGCGCGGCGGTTGTCGTCTGCTCCCACCTGGGTCGTCCGAAGGGTGCGCCCGACCCGAAGTACACCCTCGCCCCGGTCGCGAAGCGGCTCGGTGAGCTGCTCGGCGCCGAGGTCGGATTCGCCACCGACACGGTCGGCGAGTCGGCCCGGGCGACCGTCGAGGCGTTGACCGACGGGCAGGTCGCACTGCTGGAGAACCTGCGGTTCAACCCGGGGGAGACCAGCAAGGACGAGGCCGGGCGGGGCGCCTTCGCCGACCAGCTCGCCGGTTTCGCGGAGGCGTACGTCGACGACGCGTTCGGCGCCGTGCACCGCAAGCACGCCAGTGTGTACGACGTACCGGCCCGGCTGCCGCACTTCGCGGGCCGGCTGGTGCTTCGTGAGGTGGAGGTGCTGGCCCGGCTGCGGCACGAGCCGGACCGCCCGTACGTGGTGGTGCTCGGCGGTTCGAAGGTCTCCGACAAGCTCGCGGTGATCGAGGCGCTGCTGCCGTCGGTCGACAAGCTGCTGATCGGTGGCGGCATGTGCTTCACCTTCCTCAAGGCCCAGGGGCACGAGGTGGGGAAGTCGCTGCTCGAGGAGGAGATGGTCGATACCTGCCGCGAGCTGCTCGAACGGGGCGCCGGCAAGATCGTCCTCCCGGTTGACGTGGTGGCCGCCACCGCGTTCAGCGCGGACGCGGAGCACGAGGCGGTGCCGGTGAACCAGATTCCCGCCGACCGGCTGGGTCTGGACATCGGCCCGCGGAGCGTGGCGGAGTTCGCCGACGCCGTCGGTACCGCCCGGATGGTCTTCTGGAACGGTCCGATGGGCGTCTTCGAGCTGGCTCCGTTCGCCGCCGGCACCCGTGGGGTCGCCGAGTCGATCACCTCGGTGAAGGGTTTCACCGTGGTCGGCGGCGGTGACTCGGCGGCGGCCGTCCGGGCGCTCGGCCTCGACGAGGCGGCGTTCGGGCACATCTCCACCGGCGGGGGCGCCTCGCTGGAGTATCTGGAGGGCAAGGCCCTCCCCGGCATCGTCGCTCTGGAGAACTAGTGGGCAGCCCGACTGTCACCCGCCGGCCGCTGATGGCGGGCAACTGGAAGATGAACCTGAACCACCGGGAAGCCAACCTGCTCATCCAGAAGCTCGCGGCGAGCCTCACCGAGCAGCAGCTGACCGACGTCGAGACGGTGGTCCTGCCGCCCTTCACCGACCTGCGCACCGTGCAGAGCGTGGTCGAGGGCGACAAGCTGCTGATCGGCTACGGGGCGCAGGACCTGTCGCCGCACCAGTCCGGGGCGTACACCGGGGAGATCTCCGGTGCGATGCTGGCCGCGCTCGGCTGCCAGTACGTCGTGGTCGGCCACTCCGAGCGGCGGGCCTACCACAACGAGGACAACAGGCTGGTCAACGCCAAGGTCAAGGCGGCGCTGGGCAACGAGTTGACCCCGATCCTCTGCGTCGGCGAGGGACTGGACGTCCGCGAGGAGCAGCGGCATGTGGCGTACTGCCGCGAGGAGCTGGACGCGGCGCTGGCCGGGTTGACCGCCGAGCAGGTGGTCAAGCTGGTGGTGGCGTACGAGCCGGTCTGGGCGATCGGCACCGGCAAGACCGCCACCCCGGAGGACGCCCAGGAGGTCTGTGGCGCGCTCCGGGCCCAGCTTGTCGAGCGGTACGGGCAGGCGACCGCCGACCAGGTCCGGGTCCTCTACGGCGGGTCGGTGAAGGCGGCCAACATCGCCGGTATCATGGCGCAGCCCGACGTGGATGGCGCACTGATCGGCGGGGCGAGTCTGGATGCCGAGGAGTTCGCGCAGATCTGCCGGTTCCCGGAGCACATCACCCGCTGAGGTGTCGCTATCCTTGACGGGCCCCCGTAGCTGAGAGGACTGACCCCTGCCATGCCAACCTGGTTCGCATACACGTTGATCGTGTTGCTGGTCATCACGAGCGTGCTGCTCACCATGCTGATCCTGCTGCACCGGGGCAAGGGTGGCGGAATGTCGAGCATGTTCGGTGGAGGGGTCAGCTCGAGCCTGGCCGGCTCCTCGGTCGCCGAGAAGAACCTGGACCGATACACCGTTCTGGTGGGTCTTGTCTGGTTCGCCTGCATCGTCGGCCTCGGCCTCTGGCTGCGGCTCGCCCAGACCACCTGAATCCCCACCGAGGTCACACCAACTGCGCGCGGTCCGCTACTGTGGGCCGCGCGCAGTCGTCTGCGCTTGCACCGCGTCACACCGTCGCCCCACCGACGGACCCCCCATGACGAACGGAGCGAGCAGTCGTGCCAAGTGGCAGCGCCATCCGTGGCAGCCGAGTCGGTGCCGGCCCAGCCCGGCCCAGCGAACGATGTGAACCCGCCCCCCGCCGCGCGGTCAGCTACTGGTGTGCCAACGGGCACATGGTGGAGATCCGGCTGGCGGCCGAGGCCGAGATCCCCCCGGTCTGGGACTGTCCGCACTGCGGCCAGCCGGCCGGGCAGGACGTACACAACCCGCCGGGGCGGGCCCGGACCGAGCCGTACAAGTCACACCTGGCGTACGTGAAGGAACGGCGTACCGAGGCGGACGCCGAGGCGCTGCTCGCCGAGGCGCTGGCGGCGTTGCGCCAGCGCCGCGGCGAGCGGTAGGGCAGCGGCTACCCGAGTTCGGCCGCGGCGGCCCGGTCCAGCAGCCACCGGGTGGCGGTCACCCCGTGCACCCGGGCCGCCGGCAGCGCGACCGGGGCGGCGGCGTCGAGCGCCGTCCGGACCGCCGTGGCCTTGTCGGCGCCGGCGGCGACCAGCCACACCTCGTCGGCGGTGTTGATCGTCGGCACGGTCAGGGTGACCCGGACCGGCGGCGGCTTCGGGCTGTCCCGGACCGCGGAGACCGGCCGGGTCTCGTCGCCGACCGGATGCCCGGGGAAGACCGAGGCGACGTGGCCGTCCTCGCCCACCCCGAGCATCAGCACGTCCCACCGGGGCAGCGGTGCCGGTCGGCCCGCCGTGGCCAGTTCGGCCGCGTACCGCTGCGCGGCGGCCTCCGGGTCGGCGCCGTCCGGGCCGTCCGACGCCGGCATCGGGTGCAGCCGTACCCCGGGCAGGACGTCGAGCAGGGCGGCCCGGGCCTGGGTTTCGTTGCGGTCCGGGTGGCCGGACGGCAGGAACCGCTCGTCGCCCCACCAGACGTCGACCCGGGACCAGTCGACCGCGTCCCGGGCCGGCAGGTCGCGGACCGCCCGGTAGACCGCCGCGGCGATCCGGCCGCCGGTCAGCACAATCCCCGCCGTGCCCCGTTCCGCCTGCGCGTCGATGATTGTCACGACCAGTCGGGCGGCGACCGCCTGGGCGAGCTGGTCCGGGTCGGCGTGTACCACGCGTGTTGTGGTCACGCCGCTCCTGACCCCGCCGGCTGCGCGGTGACCTGCTGCTGGCTCGGGTCCTTCCAGATGTGCACCCGCTGCTGGGGGCGGGAGTCCAGGCCGGAGATCCCGGCCACCGCACCCAGCGCCTCGGCGTAGATCTGGTCCGGGTCGAGCCGCCGCAGTTCCTCGGCGAGCTCCTCACCGAGCGGCCGGCGGACCAGCGGCAGTTGCCGGTCGGCCTGCCCGGCACGGCGGAAGACCGCCATGCTGTCCTCCCGGGTCAGCACCATCTCGTCGCCGTTGACACAGCGCAGCGTGACCTCCCGCATCCGGGGGAACTCGTCGGTGTGCCGCCACTCCGGCTCCAGCCCCAGCCGGGACTTGAGCCAGCCGGCCATCAGCGCCGCGGTCGGGTCGGTCCGCGGTCCGACCACGGTGGCCGAGGTGACCTGGTTGCCCTCGGTGGTGTCGAAGGCACCGGCGACCAGGGTGCGCCACGGGGTGATCCGGGTCCAGGCCAGGTCGGTATCGCCGGGGGCGTAGTCCCGGGCTCGTTGCCGCAGCGCGGCGATCGGGTCGGCGGCCTGCGCGGAATCGGTGATCCGCCGGTCCGCCACCACTCCGAGGAAGTCGTTGGCGATCTCCACCGGTGGCTCGCCGTGCCACCAGGTCACCACCGGCACGTCCGGTACCAGCAGCGGCATCACCACCGACTCGGCGTGCAGGGCGAGCCGCCCGTACATCCGGGTCACCACCGCCTCGCCCGGTCCGAGCCGGCCGCCGACCACGATCTCGGCGTCGAGCCGGCTCCGGTCGCGTTCGATGTCGGAGCGGACGACGACGACCATCCGGCACGGGTGTGCGGCCGAGGCGATGGTCACCGCCGCCTCGGCCTCCCGTACCCGGGGCTCGTCGACCACCACGATCAGGGTGAGGGCCATCCCGCTGGCCACCCCACCCGCGCTGCGCCGCTCGGCGGCCAGCGCCTTCACCACCTCGTTGCCGGTGGTGTCCCACAAGCCGATCAACGGTGCCTCCCTGGGATCATCACGCCCGCCGCCATGACCGGCCCTCGCGGGCGAGCATCTCGTCCGCCGCCCGGGGGCCCCACTCGCCGGCCCGGTACGGCTCCGGGCGGGTGTCCTGCCAGAAGGCCTCCAGCGGGTCGATGACCTGCCAGCTCTGTTCGACCTCGGCCGCGTCCGGGAACAGCGTCCGGTCGCCGATCAGCACGTCGAGCACCAGTCGCTCGTACGCCTCGGGGCTGGACTCGGTGAACGCCTCGCCGTACTGGAAGTCCATCGCGATGTCCCGGACCTCCATGGTGGTGCCGGGAACCTTGGAGCCGAACTTCAGCACCACGCCCTCGTCCGGCTGGACCCGGATGACGAGCTGGTTGTTGCCGAGCATCTCCATGTCGGCCGGGTTGAACGGCAGGTGCGGCGCCTTCTTGAACATGATGGCGACCTCGGTCACCCGACGCGGCAGCCGCTTGCCGGCCCGGATGTAGAACGGCACACCGGCCCAGCGGCGGTTCTGGATGCCGAGCCGGACCGCGACGTACGTCTCGGTGGTGCTCTCCTTCGGCACCCCCTTCTCGTCGAGGTAGCCGACGGCCCGCTTGCCGGCCACCCAGCCGGGCAGGTACTGGCCACGAACCGTGCCGGCGGCGATGTCCTTCGGCAGGGTGATCGCGCGCAGCACCTTCAGCTTCTCGGCCCGGATCTCGTCGGCGTCGAAGCTGGTCGGCTCCTCCATCGCGACCAGGGCGAGCAGCTGCAGCAGGTGGTTCTGCAGGACGTCCCGGGCGGTGCCGGTGGCGTCGTAGAAGCCGGCCCGGGAGCCGATGCCGACGTCCTCGGCCATGGTGATCTGCACCGAGTCGACGTACCGGGAGTTCCACAGCGGTTCGAAGAGGCTGTTCGCGAACCGCAGGGCCAGGATGTTCTGGACCGTCTCCTTGCCCAGGTAGTGGTCGATCCGGAAGACGTCCTCCCGGGTGAAGACGTCGTCGACCAGGTCGTTGAGCGCCTTCGCCGAGGGCAGGTCGTGGCCGAACGGCTTCTCCACCACGACCCGCCGCCAGCCGCCGGACTTGTCGTTGTCCGCCATCCCGGTCCGGGCGAGCTGCTTGAGCACCGTCGGGAACGCCGCCGGCGGGATGGAGAAGTAGAACGCGGCGTTGCCGGCGATGCCGTGGGTGTCGCGCAGTTCGTCGAGGGTCGCGGCGAGCTGGTCGAAGGCGGCGTCGTCGTCGAACGAGCCACCGACGAACTTGATGTTGCCGGCCAGCCGGCCCCACACCTCGTCCCGCCAGGGCGTCCGGGCGTGTTCCCGGGCCGCCTCCCGGGCCAGCGACTCGAAGTCGCCGTCGCCCCAGTCCCGGCGGGCGAAGCCGAGGACCACGAAGCCGGGCGGCAGCAGGCCGCGGTTGGCCAGGTCGTAGACCGCGGGCAGCAGCTTCTTCTGCGCCAGGTCCCCGGTCACCCCGAAGATCACCAGCGCGCACGGCTCCGGGATCCGCGGCAGTCGCCGGTCCTGCGGGTCGCGCAGCGGATTCACGGTCGTCCCTCCTCGCTCACCCCGGCCAGGCCGCGCACCACGTCGACCAGCCGGGGCACTCCGGCGGCCCGGTCGGTCAGGTGCAGCCGCAGCACCGGCCGGCCCCGCTCGGCGAGCGCCTGTCGGTCACCGGCGGCCTGCGCCGCCTGCAGCTGACCGAAGGTGTACGGCTTGCCGGGCACCGGCAGGTCGTCGACGACGTCCCCGGTGATCTGCAGGAACGAGCCGAGCTGCGGCCCGCCCTTGTGGTACTGGCCGGTCGAGTGCAGGAACCGGGGTCCCCAGCCGAAGGTGACCGGCCGGCCGGAGGCGGCGGCCAGTCCGGGCCGGACCCGTCCCGCGTCGGCGTCGGCGAACCGGTCCAGGTACGCCATCACGGCCAGGTAGCCGTCCCCGCCGAGCCCGGCCAGCAGCAGCCGCAGCGCGCCGGCCAGGTCACCGGGGACCGGGGCGTCCCGCTGGCTCTCACCGGGGGACCAGTAGGCCTCGATCCCGGCGTCGACGAAGGTCGGCGACTCGACCGGCAGGCCGCCGTCGAGCAGCCGGTTGGTGTTCTCCTTCGACTCGGTCACGTTCGGCTGGTTGAACGGGTCGATGCCGAGCACCACACCGGCGACCGCGGTCGCGTACTCCCAGGTCAGGAACTGGGCGCCGAGCGGGCCGTTGACCGCCAGCTGGGCCGGGACGCCGCCGCCGGGGACCGCGCCGGCCGGCAGGCCGCCACCGTAGGTGACGGTCAGCACGTCGGACGCGGTCGCGCCGGGGCTGGTCGGCTCCTCGACCACCACCGGCAGGATGCCGACGCCGCTCTTGCCGGTCGACTCCGCGATCAGCTGTTCGATCCAGTCACCGAGGCCGTCGATGCCGGTGCCGTCGGCGACCAGCGCGACCTTGTCCCGGCCGGTGGTGGCCGCCGCACCGAGCGCGGCGCCGAGGGCCAGGCCCGGGTTGTCCCGGTCCCCACCCAGATTGGCGGCGAGTGCCTCGGCCTGGTCGAGCAGTTCGGCCACGTCGACCCCGGCCAGCGCCGACGGGACCAGCCCGAACGCGGTCAGCGCCGAGTAGCGGCCGCCGACGTCCGGGTCGGCGAGCAGGACGAAGGCGCCCATCTCCGCCCCGGTCTTGGCCAGCGGCGAGCCGGGGTCGGTGACGATCACGAAGTGCCGTCCGGCCTCGGCCTCGGTCAGCCCGGCGTCCAGGAACGCCTGCCAGTACGCCCGCCGGTGGCTGTCGGTCTCCACCGTCGAACCGGACTTGCTGGCGACCACCACGACGGTCCGCGACAGCCGGTCGCCGAGCGCCGCCCGCACCTGCCCGGGGTCGGTGGTGTCGAGCACGGTCAGCGGCTTGCCGAGGGTACGGGTGATCACCTCGGGGGCCAGCGACGAGCCACCCATGCCGGCGAGCACCACGTGGTCGAGGTCGGCGAGTTCCGCCTTCAGCTCGGCGAGCTGGGGGAGGAGTTCCCGGCTGCGCCGGAAGGTGTCCACCCAGCCGAGCCGGATCGCCGCCTCGTCCTGCGCCTCCGGCCCCCACAGCGTCGGGTCCTTGCGGACCAGTCGGCCGGGTACGTCGTCGGCCAGCAGCGCGGCCCGGGCCGAGGCGGGCGCCGCCGCGTCGACGGTCTCCGCCCCGTAGACGGCGAGCCCGGCCGCGCCCTCACAGCCGCCGTCGAGCAGATCCTTCCCGGTCACGCGTTGCCTCCCGCACGGGCGGCCGCAGCCGCGTTGTCCCGGGCGGCGCGGTTCGGCTGCCCGACGCCCCCGGCGGCCGCCTCCAGCGACTTGCGGACCCCGTCGAGCAGCTCCTGCCAGCTGGCCTCGAACTTCTCCACACCCTCACGCTCGAGGGTGTCGATCACGTCGTCGAAGTCGACGCCGGCCGAGGCGATCCCGGCGAAGACCGTCCGGGCGTCGTCGTACGCGCCGGTGACGGTGTCGCCGCCGCGGACGTCGCCGTGGTCGGCGAAGGCGTGGATCACCGGCTCCGGCATGGTGTTGACGGTGCCGGGGGCGATCAGCTCCTCGACGTAGATCACGTCCCGGTAGTCCGGGTTCTTCGTCGAGGTGGAGGCCCAGAGCGGCCGCTGCGGGTGGGCGCCGGCGTCAGCCAGGGCCTGCCAGCGGGCCGAGGAGAAGACCTCGGCGTACCGCTCGTACGCCAGCTGGGCGTTGGCGACCGCGGCCTTGCCGCGCAGTGCCTTGGCCTCGGCCGAACCGGCCTTCTCCAGCCGCTTGTCCACCTCGGTGTCGACCCGGGAGACGAAGAACGACGCCACCGAGGCGATCTTCGTCAGGTCGTGCCCGTTCGCCTTCGCCTGCTCGAGGCCGGCGAGGAAGGCCTCCATCACCTGCGAGTACCGCTCCAGGCCGAAGATCAGGGTGACGTTGACGCTGATCCCCTCGGCCAGGGTCGCGGTGATCGCCGGCAGGCCGGCCTCGGTCGCCGGGATCTTGATGAACAGGTTCGGCCGGTCGACCAGCCACCACAGCGCCTTCGCCTCGGCGACGGTCTTGTCGGTCTCGTACGCCAGCCGCGGGTCCACCTCGATGGAGACCCGACCGTCGACCCCACCACTGGCGTCGTACGCCGGGCGCATCACGTCGCAGGCCCACCGGACGTCGTACGTGGTGAGCATCCGGACCGCCTCCTCGACGGTCACGCCACGGCTGGCCAGGTCACGCAGTTGCCAGTTGTACTCGCCGGCGTCGCTGAGCGCCTTGGCGAAGATGGTCGGGTTGGTGGTCACCCCGACCAGGTGCTTCTCCCGGCGCAGCTGGTCCAGGCCGCCGGAGCTCAGTCGTACCCGGGAAAGATCGTCGAGCCAGACCGCCACACCCGCGGCGGTCAGCTCACCCAACCGGTCCGTCATGTCGTCTCACTTCCCTCAGTTGCCTGTGGTGGAACCGGTGATGTCCCCGAGCCGGGTCAGCGACGCGTGCGCGGCCGCGACGATCCGGTCGGGCGTGAATCCGAACTGTTCGAAGAGCACGGTGTGCGGCGCGGAGGCGCCGTAGTGCTCCAGGCTGACCGTCTCGCCGTGGTCGCCGACCAGGTCGCGCCAGGACATCCCGATCCCGGCCTCGACACTGACCCGGGCCTTCACGTCGCGGGGCAGCACCGACTCCCGGTACGCCGCGTCCTGCTCCCGGAACCACTCCTGGCAGGGCATCGAGACGACCCGGGTCGGGGTCCCCTCGGCCTCCAGCCGGTCCCGGGCGGTGAGGCAGAGCTGCACCTCGGAGCCGGTGCCGATGAGGATCACCTTCGGCAGCCCGTTCGACGCCTCGGCCAGCACGTAGCCGCCCTTGAGCACGCCCTCGGCCCCGGCCAGCTCGGTGCGGTCCACGGTCGGCAGCGGCTGCCGGCTCAGCGCCAGCGCCGCCGGCCGGTCGGTGTTCTGCAGCGCGCCCCGCCAGGCCCACGCGGTCTCGTTGGCGTCGGCCGGCCGGATCACGTCCAGGCCGGGAATGGCCCGCAGCGCGCTGAGGTGCTCCACCGGCTGGTGGGTGGGGCCGTCCTCGCCGAGGCCGATCGAGTCGTGCGTCCAGACGTACGTCACGGGGAGCTTCATCAGCGCGGCGAGTCGTACCGAGGGACGCATGTAGTCGCTGAAGACCAGGAAGGTGCCGCCGTACGGCCGGGTGCCGCCGTGCAGGGCGATGCCGTTGAGGATCGCGCCCATGGCGTGCTCACGGATGCCGAAGTGCAGGTTGCGACCGTACTCGTGGCCGGGGAACGCCTTGGTGGCGTACTCGGACGGGATGAAGGACGGCTCGCCCTCCATGGTGGTGTTGTTGCTCTCGGCCAGGTCGGCCGAGCCGCCCCAGAGTTCGGGCAGCACCGGGGCGAGGGCCTGGAGGACCTTGCCGGAGGCGGCCCGGGTGGCGATCCCCTTGGCGTCGGCGGGGAACGTCGGCAGCGCGTCGGCCCAGCCGGCCGGCAGCGTACGGGTGGCGAGCCGGTCGTGCAGCGCCTTGCCCTCCGGGTTGGCCTGCGCCCAGGACTGGTACGCGGTCTCCCACTCGGTGTGCGCGGTCCGGCCCCGCTCCAGCACCTGGCGGGCGTGCGCGAGCACCTCGTCGGCGACCTCGAAGGTCGTGGCCGGGTCGAAACCGAGCAGCTTCTTGGTGGCGGCCACCTCGTCGGCGCCGAGCGCCGAGCCGTGGATCTTGCCGGTGTTCTGCTTGGTCGGGGCCGGCCAGCCGATGATGGTGCGCAGTGCGATGAACGAGGGGCGGTTGGTCTCCGCCTTGGCGGCGAGCAGCGCGTCGTACAGCGCCTCGACGTTCTCGTGGTAGTGGCCCTCGTCGGCGTCACCGGTACGCCAGTCGACGGTCTGCACGTGCCAGCCGTACGCGGCGTACCGGGCGGCGACGTCCTCGCTCTTGGCGATCCGGGTGTCGTCCTCGATCGAGATCTCGTTGTCGTCGTAGATCAGGACCAGGTTGCCGAGCTTCTGGTGTCCGGCGAGCGCGCTCGCCTCGTGGCTGATCCCCTCCTCGATGTCGCCGTCCGAGGCGATGCACCAGATGTGGTGGTCGAACGGCGAGGTGCCGGGGGCTGCGTCGGGGTCGAGCAGGCCGCGTTCGCGGCGGGCCGCCATCGCCATCCCGACCGCGTTGCCGAGGCCCTGGCCGAGCGGGCCGGTGGTGGTCTCGACGCCCCGGGTGTGGCCGTGTTCGGGGTGGCCCGGGGTCAGCGAACCCCACTGGCGCAACGACTTGAGGTCGCTCAGCCCCAGTCCGTAGCCGCTGAGGTAGAGCTGGATGTAGAGGGTGAGACTGCTGTGTCCGGCGGACAGGACGAAGCGGTCGCGCCCGGTCCAGTCGGGGTCGGTCGGGTCGTGCCGCATGACCCGGTTGAACAGCAGGTAGGCGGCGGGCGCGAGGCTCATCGCGGTACCCGGATGGCCGTTGCCGGATTTCTCTACGGCGTCCATGGCCAGCACGCGAACGGTGTCGACGGCGCGCTGGTCAAGGTCGGACCAGGTCAGCGGAGTCTTCGCGGATCGATTTTCAGCCACGATCGTGTGTGCTCCTCGGCAGATGGGCGGAACCCTCACTGATGACCCTAGCGACCGCTTCCGAAACCCAAGCCCCGGATGACGGCACGAGTGAGCGGCTTCGCCACAGATGTGATCGTCCGCACCGATCAAGGGTCGCCCGGGCAGCGCAAACGGCGACGCGTAGGCTGTCGGTCGGTATGCCGGCCCGGTGTGGTCGGCCGCCTGGCCGATGTTCCACACCGCTCTCCCCTGCGCATACGCCGGAAGGTGGCATTCCGTGAGCATGATCACCGAGCGCCCCGCGACCGGTCCCGCCGAGGTGGCGGCCGACCGGGAGGCGTCCCGGCGAGGCACCGTCACCGCCCGGGTCCGGGCGTACGTCGCACTGACCAAACCGCGGATCGTGGAACTGCTGCTGATCTCCACGGTGCCGACGATGATGCTGGCCGCCGACGGGATCCCGTCGTTGTGGCTGGTGCTGGTCGTGCTGGTCGGCGGTTCGTTGGCGGCCGGTGCGGCGAACGCGTTGAACTGCTACATCGACCGGGACATCGACCAGGTGATGAAGCGGACCAAGCGGCGTCCGCTGCCGACCCACAGCGTCGCGCCCCGCAACGCGCTGGTCTTCGGCCTGGTGCTCGCCGTGGTGTCGGTGAGCCTGATGGCGGTCTTCACCAACTGGCTCGCCACCGGGCTGACCCTGGGGGCGATCCTCTACTACGACCTGGTCTACACGCTCTGGCTGAAGCGGACCACCTGGCAGAACACCTTCTGGGGCGGGGTCTGCGGGTCGGCGCCGGTGCTGATCGGCTGGGCGGCGGTGACCGGTTCCCTGTCGCCGCGGGCGTGGGGGCTGTTCCTGGTGGTCTTCTTCTGGCAGCTGCCGCACTTCTACGCGCTGGCGATCAAGTTCAAGGACGACTACGCCCGGGCCGGTATCCCGATGCTGCCGGTGGTGCGGTCGGTGCGTCGGGTCAACCTGGAGATCGTGCTCTACACCTGGTTGACCGTGGCGGCCTCGGTGGCGGTCTGGCCGCTGGGCATGGGGCCGATCTACGGCGTGGTCGCTCTGGTGGCCGGCGGGGTGTTCATCGTCGAGGCGCACCGGCTGCAGCAGCGGGCCGGGCGGGGCGAGCCGCTGAAGCCGATGCGGTTGTTCCACTGGTCGATCACCTACCTGACGGTCGTCTTTGCCGCGGTCGCGGTGGACGCGCTGCTCTGAGCCTCGAACGTCCGGTTTTCTGCCCGTTCGTCCCGTTCGGCGCGATTGAAACGTGAATCAGCTAATTGTTTTGCCGGGCTATAGCCCGAAAAATCGCCCGAACACACCCCGTTGATGCTTGAAACCTCGCCGTAATTGGCATCACAAAATATCGGTAGGTGCCAGGCATGGCGTGCCAGGTCTGCTTAGGCTGCGCGTTATGGCAGATGGTTCCGATACGACGCCGACGGGGGATCAGACCGTCGCAGGCCAGACCCACAACGGTCTGGTGGCCGGCATCAAGGCGTTCGCCGCCGGCCACGGCGGTGCGAAGGCGGTCATCGAATACGTCGGCAAGCGGGGAGCCCGCATCGTCCTGGTGGGGGAGGACGGCGTGTGGGCGGACCAGTTCGCGGACGGCACCGACGTCGCGCGGCAGGCCTGCGCCACAGCGGGGGTGGCCGTGGAAAACGAATGGGAGCGGGAACTGATGGATCAGATGCGGCCGAGTAACGATCTCTGGCGGTCGATGGCTCGTCGCACCCTGGCTCGTTGATAAATTTGTCCGACAACCGTGCGACCCGGGGTCTTCCCCGGGTCGCTCTCATTACCTGTACCGAACTACCCGAACTCGACCCGGACGACCGGCTGTTGGCGGCGGCGCTCGCCCAGCGTGGCGTGGTCGTCGAGCCGAGGATCTGGGACGACCCGACGGTCGACTGGGCCGGCTATCCGCTCGCGGTGCTCCGTTCGCCCTGGGACTACCCGACCCGACGCGCCGAGTTCGTCGCCTGGGCCGCCACCGTGCCCGGTCTGGCCAATCCGGCCGACCTGGTCCGGTGGAACACCGACAAGCGCTACCTGCGCGACCTCGCCGCCGCCGGGATCCCGACCGTACCGACGGAGTGGCTCGCCCCGGACCGCGAGTGGCACCCGCCCCAGACCGGCGAATACGTGATCAAGCCGGCCGTCGGTGCGGGCAGCCTCGACGCCGGCCGGTACGACCTGGCTGATCCCGAACACCGCCGGCTCGCGGTCGCCCACGTCGAACGGCTACGCGCGGCGGGCCGGCACACCATGGTGCAGCCGTACCTGAGGGCGGTGGAGACCGCCGGCGAGACCGCGCTGCTCTTCTTCGCCGGCCCCGCCGGCCTCGCCTTCAGCCACGGGATCCGCAAGGGGCCGATGCTGGACGGGCCGGACCACGGCGTCGAAGGGCTGTCCCGGCCGGAGCAGATCTCGCCACGCGTTCCGGCCGGCGCCGAACTGGCGGTGGCGGAGCAGGTTCTGGCCGTGCTGCCCGGCGGTCCGGGGCGGCCGCTCTACGCCCGGGTGGACCTCATTCCGGGCCCGGACGGGGCGCCGATCGTCATCGAGGTGGAGTTGACCGAGCCGTCGCTCTTCCTGGCGCACGGTCCGGGTGCCGCCGGGCGACTGGCCGACGCCATCCTCGCCCGCCTCGGCTGAGCCGTCGGAAGGGCCCTTCCGCACCACGGGCTGCCGCCAGGTGGCACGTTGGGCCCTTCCTCACACCGTCTCGAGGGAGCGGGTGGGCGCGGCGGGCGAGACCGGCACCGGCAGCGGCTGGTGTTCCCGGGTCGACCAGAGCACCGCCAGGGCGGCGAGCCAGACCAGGCAGGAGCCGAGCATGTGGGCACCGACCAGGATCACCGGCAGGCCGGTGAAGTACTGGACGAAGCCGATCACCCCCTGACCCAGTTCGGCGAGGAGCAGCAGCCCGGCGGCCCGGACCGCGCCGGCCGGCGCGGCGACCGCCCGCAGGGCGAACCAGAGCGCGATCGAGAGACCGAGCAGCAGGAAGACCGAGTCGGCGTGCACCTGGGAGATCGATTCGGGGTCGAGACCGTTGCGGGCCGCCCCGGAGTCGCCGGAGTGCGGGCCGCTGCCGGTCACCCAGGTGCCGACCAGCAGTACCACCCCGGTGACGAGCACGGTGAGCCAGGCGAGGGTACGCAGCGGTCCGGGCACGGTGGGCCGGGTCGGACCGTCCGGTTCGCGGGCGGCGCGCCAGAAGGCGTACGCGAAGGCGATCACCGCCATCGAGGAGAGGAAGTGCAGCCCGACGACCCACGGGTTGAGGTCGGTGAGCACGGTGATGCCGCCGATGATCGCCTGTGCCGGGATGCCGAAGGCGGCCGCGATCGCGAGCCAGACCAGGCCACGGCGGCGGGGCCGCTGCCGCCAGGCGGCGACCACCGCGGCGATCACGATGGCGGCGAGCACGAAGGTGAGCAGCCGGTTGCCGAATTCGATCACCCCGTGCAGGCCCATTTCCGGGGTGGTCGTGTACGACTCGTCGGTGCACCGTGGCCAGGTGGGGCAGCCGAGCCCGGATTTGGTCAGCCGGACGGCGCCGCCGGTGCCGACGATGAGGACGTTGCCCACCACGGAGGCGAGGGCCAGTCGCGTTAGGGTGGGTTTGCCGGGAAATTCGCCAAATCGGCTCACGACGGACATCGTACGTGCAAATGTGATCATGGCGGACGCCGCGTCTGCTCTCCGGTGGTCCGGATCACCGGAGTCGTGGTTTGCGGATCTTGGCGGAAATACGTAACGTTGGCGTAGTGAAAAACCTGGCGGCGTACTCCGAGCGGAGGCGGGTGACCGAGTCGGTCACCGGCCACCTCGGCGCTGCCGTCGGGAACACCGCCGGCCAGGACGGGCGGACCACCCGGGACCGGGTCACCCAGCTCCTGCTCGAGCACGGCGCGGCCACCGCCGCCCAGCTCGGCGCGGAACTCGGGCTCAGCCCGGCGGCGATCCGCCGGCACCTCGACGCGATGCTCGCCGACGGCGACGTGCTCGCCCGCGAGCAGGTCGTGCAGGGCCAGCGTGGCCGGGGCCGACCCGCCAAGGTCTTCCGGCTCACCGAGTCCGGACGGCGGCGCTGCGGCACCCACACCTACGACGGGATGGCCACCGCCGCGCTGCGCTGGATCGCCCGGCACTTCGGCGACGACGCGGTCGGCGCGTTCGCCGCCGACCAGGTCGCCGCCCTGGAGGCCCGCTGCCGGGCCGCCATGGAGGGCGCCGGCGACGATCCGCTGGCCAGGGCCGAGGCACTTGCCGGGGCGCTGACCGCGGAGGGTTACGCTGCCAACGCGTCCACGATCGCCTCCGGCGGGCAGCTGTGCCAGCACCACTGCCCGGTGGCCCACGTGGCCGCGGAGTTCCCCCAGCTGTGCGAGGCCGAGACGGCGGTCATCTCCCGCCTGGTCGGCACCCACGTGCAGCGCCTCGCCACCATCGCCCACGGTGACGGGGTGTGCACCACGCACATCCCAGCCCAGCCGAAACCTTCCGTCACCAGTGTGAGGACTGATACATGACCGAGCAGATCGTCCAGCCCATGACGCAGGAGGAGCAGCTCGCCGCCCTGGGCCGCTACGAATACGGTTGGGCCGACCCGGACGCGGCCGGCTCGGTCGCGCAGCGTGGCCTCAACGAGGCGGTGGTGCGGGACATCTCCGCCAAGAAGAACGAGCCCGCCTGGATGCTCGACCTGCGGCTCAAGGGGCTGCGCCTCTTCGACCGCAAGCCGATGCCGGCCTGGGGTGCCGACCTCAGCGGGATCAACTTCGACAACATCAAGTATTTCGTCCGCTCGACCGAGAAGCAGGCCGCGAGCTGGGACGACCTCCCCGAGGACATCAAGAACACCTACGACAAGCTGGGCATCCCGGAGGCGGAGAAGCAGCGGCTGGTCGCCGGTGTCGCCGCCCAGTACGAGTCCGAGGTGGTCTACCACAAGATCCGCGAGGACCTCGAGGAGCAGGGCGTCCTCTTCCTGGACACCGACACCGCGCTCAAGGAGCACGAGGACCTCTTCAAGGAGTACTTCGGCACGGTGATCCCGGTCGGCGACAACAAGTTCGCCGCGCTGAACACCTCCGTCTGGTCCGGTGGCTCGTTCATCTACGTGCCGAAGGGCGTGCACGTGGAGATCCCGCTGCAGGCCTACTTCCGGATCAACACCGAGAACATGGGCCAGTTCGAGCGGACGCTGATCATCGTCGACGAGGGCGCGTACGTGCACTACGTCGAGGGCTGCACCGCGCCGATCTACTCCTCCGACTCGCTGCACAGCGCGGTCGTGGAGATCATCGTCAAGAAGAACGCGCGCTGCCGCTACACGACCATCCAGAACTGGTCGAACAACGTCTACAACCTGGTCACCAAGCGGGCGGTCTGCCACGAGGGCGCGACCATGGAGTGGATCGACGGCAACATCGGCTCCAAGGTGACCATGAAGTACCCGGCCGTCTACATGATGGGCGAGCACGCCAAGGGCGAGGTGCTCTCGGTCGCGATGGCCGGCGAGGGCCAGCACCAGGACGCCGGCGCCAAGATGGTCCACCTGGCCCCGCACACCTCGAGCACGATCGTCAGCAAGTCGATCGCCCGGGGCGGCGGCCGGACCTCGTACCGGGGCCTGATCCAGGTGATGGAGGGCTCGCACCACAGCCGGAGCACGGTCAAGTGCGACGCGCTGCTGGTCGACACCATCTCCCGCTCCGACACCTACCCGTACGTCGACATCCGCGAGGACGACGTGGCGATGGGACACGAGGCGACCGTCTCCAAGGTCAGCGAGGACCAGCTCTTCTACCTGATGAGCCGGGGCCTGAGCGAGGACGAGGCGATGGCGATGATCGTGCGTGGCTTCATCGAGCCGATCGCCAAGGAACTCCCGATGGAGTACGCGCTGGAGCTCAACCGGCTGATCGAGCTGCAGATGGAGGGCGCGGTCGGCTGACGCCGCCCGCCCGACGACCCCGCCCCGGTCCCTCGCGAGACAGACCAAGGAAGAGATGACTACCGAAGCATTCGCGCCCGCCACGCAGGCCGCGCCGGTGACCACCAAGGCGCAGACGCTCCGCTCGTACGACGTCGGTGACTATCCGGCGTTGACCGGGCGGGAGGAGGAGTGGCGGTTCACCCCGCTCAAGCGGCTGCGTGGCCTGGCCACCGCCGGCTCGGCGGACGTACCCGAGGGCGGCCCGCGCGGGCTGGTCGTCGAACACGGCGACCTGCCCGCCGGGCTCTCCGTCCGGGTCACCCCGGCCGCCGAGGCCGAGCGGGTGCTGACCCCGTTCGACCGGATCAGCGCGCTGGCCCACGGTGCCGCCGACCGGGTGAACCTGGTCGAGGTGGCCCCGGAGGCGGTGCTGGCCGAACCGGTCGTGGTACGCCTGATCGGCAACTTCCCGGAGGAACTCTCCTTCGCCCGTACCCAGCTGCGGGTGGGTCGGTTCGCCGAGGCGTCGCTGGTCCTCTGGCAGGAGGGTTCGCCGACGCTCGCCGACAACCTCGAGGTGGACGTTGCCGAGGGTGCGAAGCTCACCCTGGTCACCGTCGCCGACTGGGCCGCCGACGCGGTCCAGGCCCAGCACCTGCGGGTACGGCTGGGCCGGGACGCCAAGGTCAGCCACCTGCAGGTGACCCTCGGCGGGGACCTGGTCCGGCAGTACACCAGCGTGGAGTACACCGGCCGGGGTGGTGAGGCCGAGCTGTACGGCCTCTACTTCGCCGACGCCGGCCAGCACCTGGAGCACCGGCAGCTGGTCGACCACAGCGTGCCGGACTGCCGCAGCTACGTCGGCTACCGGGGTGCGCTGCAGGGCGCCAGCGCGCACACCGTCTGGGTCGGCGACGTGCTGATCCGGGCCGAGGCGACCGGCACCGACACGTACGAGATCAACCGGAACCTGGTGCTGACCGACGGCGCCCGCGCCGACTCGGTGCCGAACCTGGAGATCGAGACCGGCGAGGTGGCCGGGGCCGGGCATGCCAGCGCCACCGGCCGCTTCGACGACGAGCAGCTCTTCTACCTGATGGCCCGGGGCATCCCCGAGGACGAGGCGCGCAAGCTGGTGGTCCGGGGCTTCTTCGCCGAACTGCTGAACCGGATCCCGGTCGAGGAGCTGCGGGACCGGCTCGGTGACCAGATCGAGGCGCGGCTCCTCAAGGCGGGCTCCTGATGATCAGGATCTGCTCCACCGAGGACATCCCGAAGGGAACCGTGATCTCCGCCGAGGTCGAGGGGACCGAGGTCGCGGTGGTGCACGCCGAGGACGGCAACTTCTACGCCGTCCGCGACGAGTGCTCGCACGCCGCGGTCGCGCTCTCCGAGGGCGAGGTCGACGGCTGCACCCTGGAGTGCTGGCTGCACGGCTCCCGCTTCGACCTGCGGACCGGGGAACCCAGCGGCCTGCCCGCGACCCAACCCGTACCCGTCTACCCCGTCGAGATCCGCGACGGCGACATCTACCTGAGTCTCACGCCGAGTAATGGAGTTACCGCACCATGAGCGTTCTGGAGATCCGTGACCTGCAGGTGTCGGTCAAGCTGCCCGAGGGCGAGCTCAAGCCGATCCTGGCCGGGGTCGACCTCACCGTGCGGGCGGGGGAGACCCACGCGATCATGGGACCGAACGGGTCGGGCAAGTCGACCCTGGCGTACTCGATCGCCGGCCACCCGAAGTACGAGATCACCGGTGGCTCGGTGACCCTGGACGGCGTCGACGTGCTCTCCATGGCCGTCGACGAGCGGGCCCGCGCCGGCCTCTTCCTCGCCATGCAGTACCCGGTCGAGGTCCCCGGTGTCTCGGTGGCGAACTTCCTGCGTACCGCCAAGACCGCGGTCGACGGCGAGGCGCCGAAGCTGCGCACCTGGGCCGGCGAACTGCGCGGCGCGATGGAGCGGCTGCAGATGGACCCGGCGTTCGCCCAGCGCAACGTCAACGAGGGCTTCTCCGGCGGTGAGAAGAAGCGGCACGAGATCGTCCAGCTCGAGCTGCTCAAGCCGAAGGTGGCCATCCTCGACGAGACCGACTCCGGCCTCGACATCGACGCCCTGCGGGTGGTCAGCGAGGGAGTCAACCGGGTCCGCGAGACCGGGCAGACCGGCCTGCTGCTGATCACCCACTACACCCGGATCCTGCGCTACATCAAGCCGGACTTCGTGCACGTCTTCGTGGCCGGGCGGATCGTCGAGCAGGGCGGCCCCGAGCTCGCCGAGAAGCTCGAGGCCGAGGGCTACGAGCGGTACGTCGCCGGCGCCGGTTCGGCCCGGGCCTGAGCGGGACGGCTGAGGAGAAGGGCGTCGTCGAGATGACCACGATCGCGATCCCACCCGGGATGCCCCAGTACGACGACGTGCCCCGGTACGACGTCGAGGCGGTACGCGCGGACTTCCCGATCCTGGGACGTGCGGTCAACGGCCACCCGATGGTCTACCTCGACAGCGCGAACACCTCGCAGAAGCCGCGCCAGGTGCTCGACGTGCTGCGGGAGCACTACGAGCGGCACAACGGCAACGTGTCCCGGTCGGTGCACACCGTGGGCACCGAGGCGACCGAGGCGTACGAGGGGGCCCGGGCGAAGGTCGCGGCGTTCATCAACGCGTCGAGCCCGGACGAGGTGGTCTTCACCAAGAACTCCACCGAGGCGATCAACCTGGTCGCGTACGCCTTCTCGAACGCCTCGCTGGGCCTCGGCGGCGACCCACGGTTCCGGCTCGGCCCCGGCGACGAGATCGTGATCTCCGAGATGGAGCACCACTCGAACCTCGTCCCGTGGCAGCTGCTCTGCGAGCGGACCGGCGCCACGCTGCGCTGGTTCAGCCTCACCGAGCAGGGCCGGCTCGACGAGTCGAACCTGGCGGAGCTGGTCAACGAGCGGACCAAACTGGTCTCGTTCGTGCACATGTCGAACATCCTCGGCACGGTCAACGCCACCGCGCGGATCACCGAACGGGTCCGCCAGGTTGGTGCGCTGCTGATGCTCGACTGCTCGCAGTCGGTGCCGCACATGCCGATCGACGTGGTCGACCTGGACGTCGACTTCATCGCCTTCACCGGGCACAAGATGTGCGGACCGACCGGGATCGGGGTGCTGTGGGGGCGGGCCGAGCTGCTCGCCGCGATGCCGCCGGTCTTCGGCGGCGGGTCGATGATCGAGACGGTGGCGATGGGCGGTTCGACGTACGCCCCGCCGCCGGCCCGGTTCGAGGCCGGCACCCCGCCGATCGCCGAGGCGGTCGCGCTGGGCGCCGCGGTGGACTACCTCTCCGCGGTCGGCATGCCCGCCATCCAGTGGCACGAGAAGGAACTGACCGCGTACGCGCTGGACGCCCTGGAGACCGTGCCCGGGCTGCGGATCTTCGGTCCCCGGGTGCCGGTCGGCCGGGGCGGCACGATCTCGTTCGCGCTGGACGGGGTCCATCCGCACGACGTCGGGCAGATCCTCGACGCGCAGGGTGTCGAGGTGCGGGTCGGTCATCACTGTGCGCGACCGGTCTGTGTCCGGTTCGGCGTACCGGCGACCACCCGCGCGTCGTTCTACCTGTACACCACGACCGGCGAGATCGACGCTCTGGTGCGCGGGCTGGAACAGGTACGGAAGGTGTTCGGGTGATGCAGGTAGACCAGCTGTACCAGGAGATCATCCTGGACCACTACAAGCACCCGCACGGGCGGGGACTGCGGGAGCCGTACGCCGCCGAGGCGCACCACGTCAACCCGACGTGTGGTGACGAGGTGACGATCCGGGTCGCGCTCGACGGTGACGTGCTGCGCGACGTGTCGTACGACGGCATGGGCTGCTCGATCAGCCAGGCCTCGGCGAGTGTCCTGCACGAGCTGCTGACCGGCCGGGACACCGACCAGATCTCGGCGGTGCACGCCGCGTTCGTCGAGTTGATGTCGGGCCGGGGCCAGGTGGACCCGGACGAGGAGGTGCTGGGGGACGCGGTCGCGTTCGCCGGTGTCGCCCGTTACCCGGCCCGGGTGAAGTGTGCGCTGCTGCCCTGGATGGCGTTCAAGGACGCCGCGGCCCGGGCCGGGGTGGTCGTCGAGGCCAGCGGTGCCGATGGTTACGAACGGAGCGAGGTGAAGACGGCGTGACTGATCAGCAGGAGATGGCGATGGAGTCGACCGGGCCGGCGGGCAGGGCGACGGCGATCGCCGACATCGAAGAGGCGATGAAGGACGTCGTCGACCCCGAGCTGGGGATCAACGTGGTCGACCTGGGGCTGGTCTACGGCATTCACGTGGACGACGAGAACGTCGCGACCCTGGACATGACGCTCACCTCGGCGGCCTGTCCGCTGACCGACGTGATCGAGGACCAGGCGCGGACGGCGCTGACCACCGGCCCCGGTGGCGGCCTCGTCTCCGACATCCGGATCAACTGGGTGTGGCTGCCGCCGTGGGGCCCGGACAAGATCACCGACGAGGGTCGGGACCAGCTCCGCGCCCTCGGCTTCAACGTCTGAGGTCTGTACGTGAGGGCTCCTCCGGTCGTTTCGCGTACCGGGGGAGCCCTTTCGTACGTTCGTCACCTGCCGGACGGGAACGACACCACCTGCTGGTAGGTGGGCCGGTTCTGCCAGGCGATCAGCCGGTGCCGGATCCCGCCGAGCGGGGACTGCACGATGGCGTCGGCACACCACTGGTCGCCGGCCGCGCAGTGCTCGTCACCCGGATACACCTCGGCGGCCGGTCGGGCGGCCGCGTCACGCAGCGTCGCCAGCAGGATCTGCCGGCACGCCGCCAGGTCGCCGTCCCCGCAGTACGTCCGCCCGAGTCCGCCGGCGACCGGTTCGCCGAGCACCGCCCGCAGGTCGGCGTCGACGTACCCCCACCAGCCGTACTGGAACGACGAGCCCTTGTGGGTCTGGGCCGACGCGGCCGAACCCGGCAGGTCGGAGTCGTCGCCCCGCTGGTGGCCGGAGGGTGACTCGTTGACCTGGAGGGTGTTGACCAACGCCTGGTACAGCTCGGGGCCGAGCGGCCCGGCGAACTGGCCGCGGACCAGCAGCGGCCACCAGGCGTCGAAGATCCGGATCGCCTCCGCGTGCTGGTACCGCCGCGATCCGCGCGCGGTCTCCACCCGCAACCCGCCCGCCGCCCGCCAGGCCCGCAGCGTGCCGACCACGTCGGCGAGCCGGGCGTCGGTGACCGGTTGGCTCTCCAGCACCCGGAGCAGTTCGTCCAGCACCTCGACCGCGCGCAGGTCGGTCAGCCCGGCCTGCTGCACGAGGGCGGTGAGCGAGGCCCGGTCGAATCTCCGGCCGTCGGCCAGCGCCGCCCGGATCGGCCGGTCCAGCAGGTCACTCCGGTGTACGGCGCCGAAGCTGAAGTTGCCGTCGGCGGCACCGAAGTCGGCGGCCTGCTTGTTGTTCCAGCTGACGTAGTAGTCCTGGTCGACCGAGTTCGGGTGCGCCTCGGCCGGCAGGTAGTCGGCGGTGTTCGTCGCCGGGTCGAAACCCTGCCACTCGTACGCCGGCTCGGCCCGGATCGGCAGGTTCGGGTTCGACCCCGGGGCGCGTACCGGGTTCAGCCCGGAGTTGAGGTACGCCGCCTGGGTGGAGTTGACGTAGAACCAGTTGAAGGCGTACCCGATTTCGGCGGCGGCGGCCTGGAACGCCGCGGCGTCGCCCATCACCGCCGGGTCGTTGAACATCTGGAAGCCGATCGCCGAGTCGGCCTCGTGCCGGTACGTCGACCGGAGCCGGGTGAACGCGTACGGCTGACCGTCCACCGTGCCGCGCCAGGCCACCAGGCCGAGTTCGGTACGGCGGGCGACCAGCCGGTACGACCCGGCGGCGGTGCTGTCCGCCAGCGTCGGCTGCCACGAGTTGACGTGCGACAGTTCCTCCATCGACCGGCACGCGCCCCGGTAGCGGTACCGGTTGCTGGCCAGGGTCGGGGTGCTGCCGTCCACCGTGCACAGCGGCAGCGCGTACGTGTCGGTGATGTCCTGGGTCGCCGAGGTGGCGCTCCAGGCGTAGTCCTGGCCCCGGCCGAGCAGCACGTAGAGGTTGATGCCGGCGAACGCGGCACCCCGGGCGCTGATCCCCGGCCCCTGCAACTCCTGCACCATCAACAGCTGCGGTGCGAAGTAGCCGGTCTGCGGCCCGAAGACGGCGACCGGGTGACCGGTGGCGGAGTGCGCCGCGGAGATGACGGCGGCGTTCGACATGCCACGCTGCGCCGGTCCGATGGTCAGTCCGGAGAGCGCGGCGGCGAGCTGGGCACCCCGGGTCGGGGTGTTGTCGCCGGCGGAGCCGGTCGGGTCGGTGGTCACCGGTTCGGGCCGTACCGAGCCGGGGTCCGGGAGCACCACGCTCGGCGCGTCCGGGTCGGCGGCACCGTACGGGAAACTCTGCCCGTCGTGCAGGGTGAGTACGGTCTCCGGGTTGTTCTGGGAGCGGAACGCCGTCCAGACCCGGTCGCCCTCGACGGGCCCGTACCGGGCCCGGGCGGCGAGCCGGACCAGGGCGGACTGCATCTCGGTGCCGCCACCGCCGCCGAACAACCCGCCGACGACGCCGGCGATGGCGATCAGGTCGGTCATCTGGAACGGTTCGGGGCCGCCCGCGTTGGTGATCGCGTCGAGGTGGCCGGTGAGCACGTACTCGCCGGGGCAGTTCCGTCGACTCATGCAGTGTCGGATGTACGCGTTGATCCCGTCGATGTAGTCGCGGACGTCCGCGTACAGCTGCTCACCCCGGGGGCCCCGGGTCCGCAGCGCGTCGACCTGGGCGGCCAGGTCCGCCTCCCGGTACGGGGAGTTCCGCCAGACGCTCTGTTCGAGCGCCCGGTTGCCGGGTGCCCCACCGGCGAACGAGGTGAGGGTGCCCCGGCCGACGTGCCGGAGCAGGTCCATGGTGAAGAGGCGGTCCTCGGCGCCGACGTAGCCGGCGCCGAACATGGTGCCGCCCCGGGTGCTTCCGGTGACGTGCGGCACTCCGGTGGCCCGGTCGCGGACCACGGTGACGTCGGCGCGGGGCGCGTAGCTGCGTTCGACCTGGCCGGCGGGGACGCCGAAGGCGGCGCTGGTGAAGAACGTGTCGATCTGGTCCTCGCGCAGTCCGGCGTAGCCGTAGACCAGGTCGGCGTACCGGCCGAGCTGGTCTGCGGAGTGCGGGGGGAGCAGACCGAGGGTCTGGTTGGCCAGGATGTCGACGAGGGTGGCGTTGCCGTTCTGTCCGGGCGGCAGGATGTCGGCGCACGATCCGAGGCAGTGGTCGACAACGGCCGGGCCGACGGTGGATCCGGCGGCCGGGGCGGCGGGTGCCGGCGCGGCCGGGGCGGCGGGTGCCGGCGCGGCCGGGGCGGCGGTGGGCGTGGTCAGGGCGACGGCGGCGGTGGTCAGGACGGCGGTCGCGACGGCGGTGAACCGGCGGGGCGGGGCGGGTCGGGACATTCGGTGCTCCTCGCGGCGGCGGTGGCACGTGAAGAACGAACCTTCTCCACCGGAACCACGCGGCGCATACGCTCCGACTTCCCCCTGCGACCACGACGGACCGCAGGGGAGACGGAAGAAGGGTTCGATGTTCGACTACCGGATGGTAACCATTCGGGCCGGTCGATGCAGTGTTCGTCGCGGCGGGCGCCGGCGTCTCGGCGGTACGGAGAAATTCGGTCGACCCGACCGGACCGGCCGGGACACACTGACCGCCATGATCGTGCCGAAGTCGCGGACCAGCCGGATCGTCGTCGTGCCGACGCGGCGACAGCGCCGGTCCACCGCGTCGGCGGCGGTCGTTGCGCTCCCGACGCCATGAACGACGCGTTCGTCGCGGGCCTGCTCGCCGGTTACGGGGTGGCCGTACCGGTCGGCGCCATCGCGATCCTGGTCATCGGACTGACCGCCCGTACGTCGATCCGGGTCGGCGCGGCCGCCGCGCTCGGGGTCGCCACCGCCGACGGGCTCTACGCGGCCGTCGCGGTACTCGGCGGGGCCGCGTTGGCCGGGGTGATCGAGCCGATCGCTGTACCGCTGCGTTGGATCGCCGTCGCGGTCCTGCTGCTGCTCGCGGTCACCGGTGCGGTCGGTGCGATCCGGCACCGGCGGGATCCGGGGCGTGCCGCCCGTACCGAACGGGGGCTCGGTACGCCACTGCGGGCGTACCTCGGACTGCTGGCGTTGACCCTGCTGAACCCGATGACCATCCTCTACTTCGCCGCACTGGTGCTCGGCCGTCGGGCCGGAGCGGACTGGACGGCGGCGCAGGAGGGGCTGTTCGCGCTGGCCGCCTTCGTCGCCTCGGCGAGTTGGCAGTTGCTGGTCGCGACCGGCGGTTCCCTGGTCGGTCGGCTCCTGGCCGGACCGCGTGGGCGGCTCGGCACCGCCCTGGCCTCCAGCGTGCTGATCACCGCCCTGGCGGTCGGCCTGCTGCTGGGGTGGTGAACCGGGCGGCGGCTGCTCGGCTGGAGTGGCCGGCGGGCTGCCGGGACCGGGTCGTCTGTCAGGTCGGCGGGCGCGAGGCGTACCGTCACGGGGTGAGCAGTCGTCCCGCCGCCGGCGGTGGTCGGTGGGTGGAGGTGCCGCCAGCCCGGATCGCCCGGTGGATCGACAACTTCACGGCCCGGCACGGCACGCCGCAGGTGGAACCCGTCGAGCCCGGTCTGCGACTCAGCACCCCGGACGGCACCGTCGCGGTGCTGCACGCCCCGCCGGGAATGCCCGCCGCCGCCGAGTTGTCCGGATTCCTGGCGGCGGTCCGGACATCACGCCGGATCGGCCTGCTGCTGGCCCGCAAGAGCGCGGTGGCGGTCGGGATCGCCGACGGCGAGCGGCTGGTGAGCTCCAAGGTGGACAGCCGGTACGTGCAGAGTCGCACCGCCGCCGGGGGCTGGTCCCAGCAGCGGTTCGCCCGACGTCGGGAGAACCAGGCGAAGGCCGCCGCCGGGGACGCCGCCGAACTGGCGGTACGCCTGCTGCTGCCCGAGGCCGGTACGCTCGCCGCGCTGGTGACCGGCGGCGACCGGCGCACCGTGGAGGCGATCCTGGCCGACCGGCGACTCGCTCCGCTGACCCCGTTGCGCGCCGAGCGGCTCCTCGACGTACCGGAACCCCGGCACGCGGTCCTGGTCGAGGCGGTCGACGCCGCCCGGGCGGTGCAGATCCTGGTCCGCGACCCCGACTGAACGGGGCCGGGCCGGTGGTCGGTACCGCGGCCGCGCCTGGCGGCACTCGACCGGTCCACCGCCCGGGCCCGACGACGCGGTCATCGGGAGAGCCGTCGGAGATGGTCCAGGACCGTGGTCGTCGGATGCCGGTGGTGCCCGGCGACCGTGGCCACGACCGCCGGAACCGCCCGGCGTAGTCCGGCGTTGTCCGGCCGGACCGGACGTTCCGGGGTCACGGCGAGGACCCGGGGCACGACGCCGGCCTCCGCACCGGCGACCATCTTGTGGTGCCCGTCGAGCAGATAGCCGACCAGGCTCTCCGGCGTCGTAAACAGCGCTACCACCGCCGGCCGTACTCCGGCCGCGATCCGTTCCCGGTACGCGGCGACCACCGTCCGCTGCCGGTGTGGCCGGGGGTCGGTGCCGACCAGCGCCAGCTCCTCGGCGTACGTGCCGTCCCGGTCCGTGGACCACAGCTGGCCGCCGGGCCGTCCGTCCCGTCCACCACGACATTGTCGGTGGCCCTGACGGTGCAGGGAGGAGCGGGTCCGGCTGCCGCGGCGGGCGACGCTGACCGCCGGACGTGTCAACCGGCGGCGCCGAAGGTGTCGCAGGACTTCGGGTCGCCGCTGTCGTGGCCCTGCCGGAACCACTGCTGGCGTTGCGTCGACGTGCCGTGGGTGAACTGCGACTCGTCGATCCGGCCGCCGGACCGCTGCTGGATCGCGTCGTCACCGATCGCCGCCGCGGTGTCCAGTCCCTCCTGGACGTCCCGCTGGGTGAGGCTGTCGAAGATCTTCACACCCCGCTCGTCGGCGGTGCCGGTGGCGTTGCGGGCCCAGGCGCCCGCGTAGCAGTCGGCCTGCAGCTCCATCAACACCGAGAGATCGTTCGCCCGGCTCGGGGTCCGTTCCTGCTCGCGCCGGACCTGGGCCTCGGTGCCGAGCAGGTCCTGCACGTGGTGGCCGTACTCGTGGGCCAGCACGTACGGCTGGGCGAACTCACCCGGCGCGCCGAGCTGTTCGGCCAGCACCCGGTAGAAGGAGAGGTCGAGGTAGACCTTGTCGTCGAGCGGGCAGTAGAACGGGCCGACGCCCGAGTCCGCCTGACCGCAGCCGCTGTTCACCACCTGCGCGAAGAAGACGGTGTCCGACTCCTGGTACGGCCGGCCGAAGTGTTCCGGCATCGCCCGTTCCCAGTACGCCTGGATGGAGTTGACGTACAGCGCGTTGCGGCAGTCGAGCTGCCGCAGCGCGTCCTGGGCGTCACATCGCTGCTCGATCGCGGTGTTGTCGCCACCGGACCCGCCGCCGTCGCCGGTCAGCGCGTTGAGTCCGAAACCGCCGCCGACCAGTACGGCGACGACGGTGACGATGAGGCCGATCAGGCCGCCTCCGCCCGAGATCGGGATCGGCAGCCCGCCCAGCCCGCCGCCGGAGCCGCGCCGGTCCTCGACCTGACTGGTGTCGATGTCGGCGTTGTCGTTGAGTTCCATCACACCCCCGATCCGTGGGTGTGACCGGTGATACCCAGCGATCTTGATCGGTAATCCGGACCCGACCGCCCGGCGTCGCCCGGTACACTCGGTCCCGTGCTGCTCTGCGAAGGCTGAACGCCCCGCGCCGACGGAACGTACGGGTCCGCCGGCTGGTTTGTGTGCCCTGAGTCAGCCTTCGACCCCGAGAGCGAGTTCGTCGAGATGATCACTGCAAGCGGTCTGGAACTCCGTGCCGGCGCCCGGATCCTGCTCTCCGACACCACCCTGCGGGTCCAGCCCGGCGACCGGATCGGCCTGGTCGGCCGCAACGGTGCCGGCAAGACCACGACGCTCAAGGTGCTGGCCGGCGAGGGCCAGCCGTACGCCGGGCAGATCGACCGGCGCAGCGCCATCGGCTATCTGCCGCAGGACCCGCGCACCGGTGACCTGGAGGTGACCGGCCGCGACCGGGTGCTCTCGGCGCGCGGTCTGGACGTGCTGATGGCCCAGATGAAGGAGCTCGAGGAGCGGCTCGCCGCGGACGCCGACGAGAAGCTGGTTCGCCGCTACGGTGCGCTGGAGGACCAGTTCGCCGCCCTGGGCGGGTACGCGGCCGAGGCCGAGGCCGCCCGGATCTGCGCCAACCTCGGCCTGCCGGACCGCGCGCTGGCGCAGACCATCGGCACCCTCTCCGGCGGTCAGCGCCGGCGCATCGAGCTGGCCCGGATCCTGTTCCGGGACGCCGGCGAGAACGGCGGTGGCATCCTGCTGCTCGACGAACCGACCAACCACCTCGACGCCGACTCGATCACCTGGCTGCGGGGCTTCCTCGCCAACCACAAGGGCGGCCTGATCGTGATCTCCCACGACGGTGCGCTGCTGGAGTCGGTGGTCAACAAGGTCTGGTTCCTCGACGCCACCCGGTCCGTGGTCGACGTGTACAACCTGGGCTGGAAGGCCTACCTGGAGGCGCGCGAGACCGACGAGCGCCGCCGTCGCCGGGAACGGGCCAACGCGGAGAAGAAGGCCGGCGCCCTGATGGCGCAGGCCGACAAGATGCGGGCCAAGGCCACCAAGACCGTCGCCGCGCAGAACATGGCCCGCCGGGCGGAGAAGCTGATCTCCGGCCTGGAGGAGGTACGGGTCGCCGACCGGGTGGCCAAGGTGCGCTTCCCCAGCCCCGCGCCCTGCGGCAAGACCCCGCTGACCGCGACCGGCCTGTCCAAGTCCTACGGCTCGCTGGAGATTTTCACCGACGTCAACGTGGCGGTGGACCGCGGTTCGCGGGTGGCCATCCTGGGGCTCAACGGTGCCGGCAAGACGACGCTGCTGCGGATGCTCGGTGGCCTGCTCGCCCCGGACACCGGCGAGGTGCACGCCGGGCACGGGCTGCGGTTGGGCTACTACGCCCAGGAGCACGAGACGCTGGACGTGGACCGGACGGTGTTGGAGAACATGCGCGCCGCCGCGATCGAGCAGTCCGACACCGACCTGCGCAAGATCCTCGGCGCCTTCCTCTTCTCCGGTGACGACGTCAACAAGCCGGCCGGGGTGCTCTCCGGTGGGGAGAAGACCCGGTTGGCCCTGGCCACCCTGGTCTGTTCGGGAGCGAACGTCCTGTTGCTGGACGAGCCGACGAACAACCTCGACCCGGTCAGCCGGGAGCAGGTGCTGGACGCCATCGCCCGCTATCCCGGGGCGATCGTGCTGGTCACCCACGACCCGGGCGCGGTGTTGGCGCTCAAGCCGGACCGCGCGATCCTGCTCCCGGACGGCGACGAGGACGCCTGGAGCGACGACCTGCTCGAACTGGTCGAGCTGGCGTAGCCGGTCGCTCCGCCGCCGACCCGCGCGGGTGTGCCGACCCGCGCGGGCGTGCCGGACCGGTGAACCGCCGGCCGTCAGTCGAGGCCGACGAGCCGGCCGAGGACGCCGGAACCCACCAGGATGGCCAGGCCGATGGTGATGAACAGTGCCGGGACCAGCCAGCGGCCCGCCCGGCCGACCAGCCGGACCACCCGGGGATGTCCGCCCAGCGCGGCCGCCGCCGCGCACCAGACCCCGACCAGGACGACAAAAACCAGCAGGTACGTGCCCGCGTCGGCCGGACCGACGGTCCGGAAGACGGGTGCGTAGACGGCGATGTTGTCGGCGCCGTTGGCGACCGTCACGGCGGCCACGCCGAGGGTGCCGGTGACCGGCTGCGGTGGGCCCTCCTCGTCGCGGCGCAGCAGTGCCCGTACGCCGAGGGCCAGGGGCAGCAGTCCGAGCAGCCCGGTCCACGGCTCGGGGACGACCAGCAGGCCGGCGCCCGCCGCCAGCCCGGCGCCGACCAGTACGCCGATTCCCGCGTACTGACCGACGACGATCTGCCAGGGCCGGGGCCGTCCGGCGGTACGCGCGGCGACGAAGAGCACGGTCAGTACGACAATGTCGTCGACGTTGGTGGCCGCGAAGACGGCGGCGGCCCCCGCCGCCGTCGCGAGTTGATCCGCCACATGCGACACCCTAGGGGCTGGATCACCATTCTGCGGAATCCACTGCACTGAATCCGAGCGGTCCTCGGAAAGTCGCCGCTGGTGGCGAAACTTGCCGGGTGGGCACGGAAACTCGACGGTTGGTTACCCCGACTCTCCGGACGGGGGAAGTTATCCCGACCTGTGGCGCACCGAACCGAACCGATGGCCGGTAAAACCGGACCGGCGGTGCTGCCGAACATGGCTGGTGGGCGGAAAACTGGGAGGCGGCCGAGGGAAACCTGTACGGCGTCGCGCGAAACCCGCGCAGGGGCGTGGAAACCACACCCCGACCTCAGCCCGGAGCGCGCCGTCGGCGCAATCACTCAATCGGGAAACTGACACTGCTGTGCGTGTCGGTTGGCGAAGAGTTGATATCTAGCGCATGATCGTTCGAGGCGGTCTAATAGGTGGGACCGTATCGAACCGCACAGTCTGGGACGTGAGGAATCAACATGGCAGCCACTGGCACAGCCACCAGCACTGAGAAGGGTCGCCGGATCGTCGGGGCCGAGCGTCAGACGCTCGCCAAGGACCTGGTCAAGCGGTATACCTCCGGCGAAAGCATCCGCGCCCTGGCGGCCTCGACCGGCCGTTCCTACGGGTTCATCCACCGGGTGCTCACCGAGTCTGGTGTACAGCTTCGCCAGCGTGGCGGTGCACGTCGACGGAAGAAGGCGTGACCCGCTCAGCAGCCTGGTCCGGAGCCGAACGCCCGCGGAATCATTCGTGACCGCTGGCGTACGACTGAATTGCGACGGGCCGGTCGCGACGATGACGTTGTGCCGGCCCGACGTACTCAACGCGCAGACGCCCGAGATGTGGCGGGCGATGCGTGAGTTCTCCCGGGAGCTGCCGGGGGACGTACGAGTTGTCGTGGTGCGGGGTGAGGGTCGGGCATTTTCCGCCGGGCTCGACCTGTCGGTGGCGACCGGTGCCGGCGAGGACGGGACGTCCGGCGGCGCACTCGCCGAGCTCGCCACCCTGGCACCGGAAGAGTGCGCGGAGCGGATCGCCGGATTCCAGGCCGGATTCACCTGGCTGCACCGCCCCGACCTCATCTCGATCGCGGCGGTGCAGGGTCATGCCATCGGCGCGGGTTTCCAACTCGCCCTCGCGTGTGATCTTCGGGTGCTCGCCGACGACGCGGTGTTTTCCATGGCCGAGGTGATGCTCGGCCTCGTCCCCGATCTCGCCGGCACACAACGGCTGGTGGAGCTGCTCGGGTACTCCCGCGCCCTGGAACTCTGTGTCACCGGCCGACGGGTCGACGCCACCGAGGCGGTCGGGCTCGGCCTGGCGACCGTGGTGGTGCCCCGGGCCGACCTCGACGCGGCCGTCCACGACCTGGCCGCGGCGGTTCTGGCCGGCAACCGCGACGCGGTGGTGGAGATCAAGGCGCTGTTGGCCGGCGCGACCGGACGTACCGCGGCCGCACAGCAGCGGGCCGAGCGGGAGGCGCAGACGCGCCGGATACGTGATCTTGCCGGGCTGGGCGAATAGGCTGGGACCGGACGGCCGGTGACGCCGGTTCCGCTCCGAACGGATCAGCCCCGCCCCGGTGGAGCCCGATCGTGTGCGGCCCTGACCGGGTCGGCCCTGACCGGGTCGGTGCCCCGGCCGGCCCGACGACGCCCACCCGGCCGGGCCCGCCCTGACGACCGGTCGAGCCGACCCGGCAACCTCGCCGATCCGACGCCGACGCCGATCCGACGCCGATCCGACGCCGACGCCGACGCCGACGGTCCGGCGGCGCGGAAGGATCTTTCGGGAAGATTCGCGCCGCCGCTCCGGTTGTCGTAGAGGTTGGAGACTGGGAGGTCGCGCGTGGTCAACCCGATGGGGTCCGGTGGCAGCATGGGCGGTTGGAGCATGCTGCGCTCGTTGCGCAACCGCGACGAGGTCACGGCGCACCGGGTCAGCCGGCGCAGCGTACGGCGGATCGTCGAGTTCGCCCGCCCGTACCGCCGGGACATCGTTGTGTTCCTGATCACCGTGGTGCTCGCCGCGGTCATCGGGGTCGCCACGCCGGTCCTGGCCGGTGACGTGATCAACGCCATCTCCGGGGGCGACGCGGGCGCCGGCCGGCTGGTCGTCCAACTCGCCCTGGTCATCGCCGGCCTGGCGATCGTCGACGCGCTGCTCTCGCTGGCCCAACGCTGGTACTCCGCCCGGATCGGCGAGGGGATCATCCTCAACCTACGGACCCGGGTCTACGACCACGTCCAGCGGATGCCGCTGCAGTTCTTCACCCGGACCCAGACCGGTGCCCTGGTCAGCCGGCTCAACAACGACGTACTCGGCGCGCAGCGGGCCTTCACCACCACGCTCTCCGGGGTGGTCAGCAACATCATCCAGCTGGTGCTCACCGCCGGGGTCATGTTCACCCTCTCCTGGCAGATAACCCTGCTGTCGTTGGTGCTGCTGCCGATCTTCATCGTGCCGGCGCGTCGGGTCGGCCGTCGGCTGGCGGAGATCACCCGGGAGTCCTACGACCTCGACGCGAAGATGAACGCCACGATGACCGAGCGGTTCGGGGTTTCCGGCGCGCTGCTGGTCAAGCTCTTCGGCCGGCCCGACGTCGAGGCGCGGCGCTTCGCCGACCGCGCCGAGCGGGTCCGGGACATCGGCATCCAGTCCGCGATGTACTCCCGGACCTTCTTCGTCGCGATGCTGCTGGTCGCGTCGCTCGCCCAGGCCCTCACGTACGGGCTCGGCGGCTGGCTGGCCGTCCGGGGCAGTGTCAGCGCGGGCACCGTGGTCACCCTCGCCCTGCTGCTCACCCGCCTCTACGGGCCGCTGACCGCGCTCTCCAACGTCCGGGTGGACGTGATGAGCGCGCTCGTCTCGTTCGACCGGGTCTTCGAGGTGCTCGACCTCGCCCCGTCCATCGCCGAGAAGCCGGACGCGGTCCGGATTCCCCACGGTGCCGGCCGGGTGGAGTTCCGCGACGTGCGGTTCCGCTACCCGAGCGCCGCCGAGGTGTCGCTCGCCTCCCTGGAGGACGTCGCCGCCCTGGACCGGACGGTCTCCGAGCCGGTGCTGCG
Source organism: Plantactinospora sp. B5E13 (assembly GCF_039871775.1). Classification (NCBI taxonomy): domain Bacteria; kingdom Bacillati; phylum Actinomycetota; class Actinomycetes; order Micromonosporales; family Micromonosporaceae; genus Plantactinospora; species Plantactinospora sp. B5E13. The sequence continues at coordinate 162,971 of NZ_JBDPLT010000005.1, read as the reverse complement.
CGGGGTCTCGTTCGCCGTCGAGCCCGGGCAGATGGTGGCCCTGGTCGGTCCCTCCGGTGCCGGCAAGTCGACCACGTCGATGCTGCTCTCCCGGGTCTACGACGTCACCGACGGCGCGGTCCGGGTCGGCGGGGTCGACGTCCGGGACGCCACCCTCGACTCGCTGCGCGACACCATCGGTGTGGTCACCCAGGACTCGCACCTGTTCCACGAGACGATCGCGGAGAACCTCCGGTACGCCAAACCGGACGCCACCGACGACGAACTCTGGGCGGCGCTGCGCGGCGCACAGGTCGAGGACCTGGTCCGGGAGCTGCCGGACGGGCTGGACACCATGGTCGGCGAACGCGGGTACCGGTTCTCCGGCGGCGAGAAGCAGCGGATCGCGATCGCCCGACTGCTGCTCAAGGCCCCGTCGATCGTCATCCTTGACGAGGCGACCGCGCACCTGGACTCCGAGTCCGAGGCGGCGGTGCAGCGGGCGCTCGCGGTCGCCCTGCAGGGACGTACCGCGCTGGTCATCGCCCACCGGCTCTCCACCGTCCGGGACGCCGACCAGATCCTGGTGCTGGACGGCGGACGGATCGTCGAACGTGGCCGGCACGACGAACTGGTCGCGGTCGGCGGCCTCTACGCCGAGCTGTACCGGACCCAGTTCGCGGTCGCCGACTCGCCGGCGCCGTACACCGACGCGGTCGGCCCGGATCCGGTCGTCACCATGCCCCGACCCGACTACGACCCGGTCTGAGCGACCTCGGCCCGGAGTTCGGCGAACGCGGCGGCCAGCCCGTCCACGGTGAAATGGGCGTTGAGTCCGCTCGGGTTCGGCAGCACCCACAACGCGGCGCCACCCAGCGACTCCGGCTGCCGGCCCAGCCGGGCGGTACGTCGATCGAAGGCGACCCGGTACGCGGTGACGCCCAGCACGGCGACCCAGCGTGGCCGGTACCGTTCGACCTTGTCGACGAGTTCCCGTCCGCCCCGGACGAGTTCGTCGCGGGTCAACTCGTCGGCCCGGGCGCTGGCCCGGGCCGCCAGGTTCGTGATGCCCAGGCCGTGGTCGAGCAGTTCTGTCTGCTCGGCCGGGTCGAACTGCCGAGGGGTGAAGCCGCCACGGTGCAGTGCCGGCCAGAACCGGTTGCCGGGGCGGGCGAAGTGCCAGCCGGTCGCCGCCGAGTAGAGCCCCGGGTTGATGCCGCAGAACAGTACGTGCAGACCGGGTGCGATCAGGTCGGGCAGCAGCCGGTCGGCCGCCGCGGCCACCTCGGCCGGAGTCGGTCGCACGATCGTCGGCCGCGCCACGGCCTTCCCGGACGTCGGCCCGTCGACGGTCGTAGGTGCGGCCGGGGGACGGTGCGGCAACGACGCGCGGCCCGGTGCTGTGGTGCGGCGGGGCTGCCGCGCCGCCCCGGTCACGTCCGCCGGCCGCGTCTGACCGCCCACACCGCCAGCAGCGCCACCGCCGACACCACCGCCAGGCAGCAGACGCCGCCGCCCACGATCAGGATCAGCTTGGTCACCTTGATGGCCTTCCCTTCACAACGGCTGGCAACGCTACCCGGTCATGCTGGCCGCGGCCCCGGCCCGGGCCGGGACGGGCTCAGATGGTGCGTAGGGCGCCGCCGTCGACCGGGATCGTGACCCCGGTCAGGTAGCCGGCGGCGGGGGAGAGGGCGAAGGCCGCCACCCGGCCGAACTCCGCCGGTTCGCCGAGCCGCCGCAGCGGGATCTCCGCCTCGGCGGCGGCCCGGGCCCGTTCCGGGTCTCCGCTGGCGGCGAAGAGTTCCCGGTTGCGGTCGGTGAGGATCCGTCCCGGCAGCAGACTGACCACCCGGACGCCGCGCGGGCCGTACTCGTCGGCCAGGTCCTTCGCGACGCCGGCCAGCCCGGGGCGGAGGCCGTTGGAGATGCCGAGTCCGGGGATCGGGGCCCGCACCGAACTGGAGAGCACCAGTCCGATGGCCCCGCCACCGTCCAGCGTGGTCGCCACCGTACGGGCCACCCGGACCGTACCCAGGAAGATCGTTTCGAACCAGTCCCGCCACTGCGCGTCGGTCACCTGGGCGGCGCTGCCCCTCGGTGGCCCGCCGACCGAGACCAGCGCACCGTCGAGCCGACCGAACCGGTCCAGGGCGGTCCCGACCAGTCGGGTCGCCGTCTCCGGGTCGGCCAGGTCAGCGGCGAGCCCGACCGCCCGGTCGGCGCCGCCGAGCCGCCGCGCGGCGGCGACCGCCTGCGCCTCGTTCCGAGACGAGAGCACCACCCGGGCGCCGTCGGCGACCAGACACTCGGCGGTGGCGAAGCCGAGGCCCTTCGACGCGCCGGTCAACACGTACACCCGGTCCGCGAGTCCGAGATCCATGTGCGTGATCCTATGCCCCGGCACCGGTCAGTGGATCTTCACCCTCGGCGTCGGCGCAGGGGCACCACCCGGATCCGGCCGGCGACCTGGCAGACCAGGGCACCGTCGACCCGCCGGACCGCCGGCCACCGGCGGCGGCGCGGTGCCGTGCTGCCGTCGTACCGCCAGCTGGCCTCCCGGACGGCGAGTTCCTCGGCGGCCACGGTCGGCAGCTGCCCCTTGGCGACCAGCCCGCGGGCCAGGTCCCACCCGTCGCGCAGCGATCCCCGGGTCGGGCGGCTGGTGGCCCAGCCGGCGAAGACCGGGAACCAGCGGTGACCGAGGCCGGCGGCGAGCATCGGCCACTGCCGGGCCGTCTCGCCGGCCCGTTTGCGCAGCAACGCGGCGCGGGCGACGCCGACCAGCCGGTCGTCGAAGCCGGGCGGCACCGGTGCCCCGGCGACCAGCGTCGCCACCAGTGCGGCCTGCCGGTCGGCCAACGATCCGGTCACGTCGCCTCCTCAGGTGATCGCCGGATAACCGGACGCCTCGGCGATCGCGTCGAGTTCACCGCGCAACGCCGCCGCCTCCGGATAGTGCCCGTCGCGCTCCAGCAGCAGCGCCGGTGGCCGGTGCCGCGCGCACAGGTCGGTGACCAGGTCGAGGACCGCGTCCGGGACCGGGTCGGTGTGCGTGTCGTGGTAGATCCCGTCGTGCGCGGCACCCCCGGCGACGTGTACGTAGCCGATCCGGTCCAGCGGAAGCCGGTCGAGCAGGGCCAGCGGGTCGCTGCCCCGGTTGCGGGCGTTGGCGTAGACGTTGGCGATGTCGAGCAGCAGCAGCGCCCCGGTACGGTCCAGGATCTCGGTGAGGAACTGCGCCTCGTCCAGTTCGTCGTCCGGCCAGTCGAAGAGCGCGGCGATCGGCTCCAGGGCCAACGGCACGGTCAGTTCGGCCTGGACCCGGCGGACGTTGGCGACCACCGCGTCGACCGCCTCCCGGGTACGCGGCAACGGCAGCAGATGTCCGGCCTCGACCCCGCCGGCCCGGACGAACGCGATGTGTTCGCTGGCCAGTGGCGCGTCCAGCAGTCGCGCCACCTGGGCGAAGTGTCGGACCCGGTCCGGCTCGACCGGCTCCGCGCCGCCGAGGGAGAGCCGCACCCCGTGCGGTACCACGGCCACCCCCCGGTCGCGGAGTTCGGCCAGGGCCGGCGGCGGCCCAGTGCTGGCCACGGACTCGGCGATCACCTCGACGAACCGCAGGCCGGGCAGGTCGGCGACAAAACCGGAGATCTCCGGGCGCCAGCCGATGCCCACCCCGTACGTCGTGGCCCCGTCGCCGGTCATCCGCCGCAGCCCCCGCCGCAGCCCCCGCCGCAGCCGCCGCCGCATCCGCTGCCGCCGCTGCAGCCACCGCCGGAGTCACCGCCTCCGCCGGAGTCGCCCGACCCGCCAGCCCCGGACGCCGCCGTGCGTTGGATCTCCGCCTGCGCGGCGAAGGCCGGGTCGAGATCGTAGAGCGCGGCGGTGCCGAAGATGGCGACACCCATCGCGGCGCCGGCCACCCCGTAGGTGGCGTAGGCGGGAGAGTTGACGGGGGAGAGGTGCTGGTAGCGCACACGCATCTGGCGCAGCACGGTCTTCGCCGCCCGGGTCTGCCGGGGCACCATGAACAGCAGCACCAGACTGGTGGGGAGGAGGAAGGCGAGGGCGAGCACCAGGAAACCGACCGGCCGGTCGGCGGCCAGGCCCGCGCCGAGTCGGACCGCGCCGAGGGCGACCAGGCCGAGCAGCAGCAACGGCCCGGTCCGCGCCGCCAGGCGGGCGTCGGCCGTCGGGGCCAGCCCGTCCCGTTCCAGCCCGGACCGCAGGTCGGTCAGCGCCGTCCGGACACCGCCGTCACCGGTCAGCTGGCCGGCCCGGATCCGTCGACCGGTCGCCTCGTGCACCGCCCACTCCAACCTGCTGGCGCCGGTTGGCAACGGCCCGGTCCGGTGCAGTCGCCGGTCGGCTCCGGTGCCGACCGCGCCGGCGGCGCGGAGTGCGCCGAGCGCGGTGTAGACCGCCAGCGAGTCGCCGCCGTTCAGCCAGGCGACCTGGACCGGATGCAGGTGATCGAGGTCGGACGGGGTGCGCCCGGCGAACCGTACCGACCGGTGGACCAGGGTGCCGACCACGAGCACCGCGGCGGTCGAAAGGAAGAACACCAGGAAGGTGGGCCCGGGGATGCCCCAGGTGTCGGGTTGCCCGAGAACGTCCATCGCGGTTGCTCCTGCCGTACGGGGTGGGTGCCGCCCATTGTGGATCGGCCGCGCCAGCCCGTCGACCCGGCGCCGGGCGCTGGCCGGGGACGTACCGCCGGACGTCCGGCTCAGGCACCGGGTCGGCGTACCGCCTCTTCGATCAGGTCGAGGACCGGGCCGAGGTCGCCCGCCGGCCGGGCCATCGCCAGCTGCAGCACGAGGCCGTCGTACGCCAACTCCAGGAACCGGGCCAACGTCTCGATCGGTACGTCGTCGCGCAGCACCCCGGCGTCCCGCTGCCTGGCCAGCCGCTCCCGGGTCGCCTCGGCGAGACTCGCCGAGCGTTCCGCCCACCGGCGGGCGAAGGCGGGATCGGTGCGCAGCCGACGGGACACCTCCAGTTGGCTGCCGAGCCAGCCGGTGGTCTCCGGCGAGGTGGCGTCGTCGAGCAGGTCGCGCATCACCTGGACGAGGCCGTTGCGGGCCACCGTCTCGACCATCGCGGCGGCGTCGTCCTCGGCGACGGCGAGGAAGAGCGAGTCCTTGTCGCGGAAGTGGTGGAAGATCGCCCCCCGGGAGAGGCCGGTGGCCTCCTCGAGGCGACGCACGGTGGCGCCCTCGTAGCCGTGCCGGGCGAAGCAGGCCCGCGCCGCTCCGAGGATCTCCTGACGACGGGCGTCGAGCTGGTCCTGGCTTACCCTGGGCACCAGTAGATCGTGCCAGGCCCGGGCACGCTATGCAATCCGTACGTACGTCTTGGGTTACCTCGGCGTCGGGTGACTATCATCGCCGCCGTGTCGTACCCCACTCCCGCCGCCCCGCTGGACGTCGCCGCCGTCCAGGCCGAGCCGGTGCCCGGCGACGTCGCCGGCAACGCCCGCACCGCGGCCCGGCTGGTCGGCCAGGCCACCGGGGATGGCGCCCGGGTGGTGGTCCTGCCCGAACTGTTCCTGCCGGCGTACCACCCGCCGACCCTGGCCGCCGACCCGGACGGCACCCACGTCCCCGCCGACTCCGACGGCGGGATCGCCGACCCCCGGCTCGACCCGCTGCGCGCGGCGGCCCGAGACCACCGTGCCGTGGTGGTGGTCGGCGCCGCGGTCCGGCACCCGGACGGCCGGCGGACCTGTTCCGCGCTGGTGGTGGACCGGACCGGCCGGGTCTGCGCCGGATACGCCAAGCAGCAGCTCTGGGGGCCGGACGAGAACGCGCTGTTCACCCCGGGGGACCGGGGCGCGACCCTGGTGGTCGACGGATGGCGGCTCGGGCTCGGCATCTGTTATGACGGGTGTTTCCCGGAGCACGGACGGGCGGCGGCGGCCGACGGCGCGCACGCCTACCTCTGCCCGAGCGGTTACCTGGTCGGCTCCGAGCACCGCCGCGACCTCTACTACCGGGCCCGGGCCCTGGACAACACCATGTACGTCGTCTTCGCCAACGCCGTCGGCGGGGCGGTGCCGTGGCGGTTCAACGGGGGCGCCGCGGTCCACGACCCGGAGGGACGGACCGTGGGCCGGGCCGGCGACCGGGGCGAGGCGGTGGTGGTCGCTCGACTCGACCCGGCCGAACTGCTACGGGTCCGGGACGCCCACCGGATGCTCCTCGACCGACGCCCTGACCAGGGCCTCGTGCGGGCCCTGTTGACCGCCTGAACACCTGCTGTCTATTCGGGCAACCCGGTTGTTTACATGCTGGGACTGTTGCCCGACGGGGTATGTCCCGTACTGTTCGCGAGTGCCGCTGTTGCTCCTTGATCTGGACAACACCCTGCTTGATCGGGCCGGCCCGTTCCGACACTGGGCGGAGGGCTTCCTGGCCGAGATCGGGGCACCGAAGAGTGACGTCGAATGGCTACTCTCGGTGGACGCGGACGGCTTGACCAACCGCTGGGATGTGGCCGACGCCATCCGGGACCGGTACGCGCTCAGGATCCCGTCGATCGACCTGGTCGAGGCGCTGTACGACGGGGTGGTGGAGAACACCCGGCTCGACCCGTTGATCGCGTGCGCGCTGCGGATCGCCGACGACGCCGGCTGGGTGCCGGTGGCGATCAGCAACGGCACCACCCGGCAGCAGGAGCGCAAGATCCGGGAGACCGGTCTGGACCGCTACCTCGCGGACTGGGTGATCTCCGAAGAGGCCGGGGTGAGCAAACCGAACCCGCGGATCTTCGCGCTGGCCGCCGAACGGGTCCGGATGCGGTTGCGCGGCGCCTGGATGGTCGGCGACAGCCCGGAGGCCGACATCGGCGGTGCGGCGGCGGTGGGTCTGCCCAGTGTCTGGCTGCACCGAGGTCGCCGCTGGATGGAGCGCCGGTACGCACCCACCCGGACGGCCGACGGGCTGATCCCGGCCCTCGCCGCGGTCCTCGCCAGCTGATTCCGGTCCTCGCCAGCTGTCGCCGTCGGCTCGTACGGTCTCCGTGCCGGCTGATCCCGTCGCCGCCCGGTTAATTCCGTTGACGAACCTCCGGTGGGCTGACCATCATCGTCCCCGTCAGAGATGTGTCCGGGGCACCGCTCCGGCCGAGTGGAGGGAGGAGAGCGAAATGGCCGTCACTGTCGTGCGCTTCCGCCTGCCTTCTTCCTACTCGACCGAGGGATTCCTGCTGTGTCCGTACATGATTTCGACGACGATCACGCCACCCATGCCCGTCGTGGGGGTGGCCGCTCCGGCGGCGGTCGACGCGCCCGGCGCTTCGACGACGACGAACCACTTCTGCTGAAACGGACCCGGCCCGCTCCGATCGCCGCCGTCGACCCGGATCTGGACCGGCCCGACGAGGGCGACCAGTGGTCCAGCTGGGACCAGGCGGTGCACGGGCCGACGCCGTACCCGGACTGGCTGGTCACCGAACTGGCCGCCACCGACACCGAACTGGGCGTACTCAAGACCGGCAAGGAAGCGGACGTGCACCTGGTCCGGCGGGGGATCCCGGACACCGACCGGAGCTGTCTGCTCGCGGTCAAGCGCTACCGGGAGCCCGAGCACCGGCTCTTCCACCGGGACGCCGGTTACCTGGAGGGACGCCGGGTACGCCGGTCCCGGGAGAACCGGGCGATGGAGGGACGGACCGCGTTCGGCCGCAAGATGATCGCCGGGCAGTGGGCGGCCGCCGAGTTCGCCGCGCTCTCCCAACTGTGGGAGTTGGGCAACAAACTCGGCAGCATCGCGGTGCCGTACCCGGTCCAGCTGCTCGGCACCGAGCTGATGCTGGAGTTTGTCGGAGACGCCGAGGAGGGGCTGGCGGCACCCCGGCTGGCGGCGTTGCGGCCCGAACCCGACCTGCTGCGGCGGCTCTGGGACCAACTCGTCGACGCGCTGGTCGTACTGGCCCGGGCCGGGCTGGCGCACGGCGACCTGTCGCCGTACAACCTGCTGGTGCACGGGGACCGGCTGGTGCTGATCGACCTGCCACAGGTGGTCGACGTGGTGGCCAACCCGACCGGACCCGAGTTCCTGGCCCGGGACGTACGGGTGGTGTCGACCTGGTTCGTGGCCCGGGGCCTGCCGGCCGACCTGGCCGACCCGGCGGCGCTGACCGCGTCCCTGCTCCGCGAGGCCGGACTGCGCTGACCGGCGCTACTGCAGGTACTTCTCCACCTCGTTGACGCTGCGCGTCCCGGCGGTGTCCGGATCACCACCGGCCTGCCGGGTCGCGCGGCGCCGGCGGAGCAGGTCCCAGCACTGGTCGAGGGACTCCTCGAGTTCCCGCAGTCGGGTCCGTTCCTCCTCGGAGGTCGCCTCGACCTGCTGTGCGTGCGAGCGCAGCTGGTGCTCCTCGTCGACCAGTTCGTTGATCCGGCTGAGAATCGTCCTGTCGTCCATGTCCAAGATCCTGGCACAGCGTGAGGGTGCTCGCCCACCAACGGCGTACCGCGCGACAACATCGTGGCCAGCGCCGCCGTGCCGGCGATCACCCAGCCCGGCGGTGCGGCGCTCGGCCCGGGAACCGGGCCGGTCCCGGTTCCCGGCGCCCCCGGTAGCCGACCCGCGCGCACCCGGGGTGTTCCGGGCCGACCGACCGCGACGGCAGACCCGTTGTCCGTCACCGGATCGCCGTCCTGCTGCCATTTGGTCATTCCCGGCCGACAAGGTTGGTCTTTTGATATGAACTACCAGTCCTGGTGCCGGAAAAGCCCACAGATAGGGCATCTTCGATGCCAGGGGAGCAGCCCTGCCCGCAGGGACCGGATCCCGAACGAAAAGAGCCACCATCATGGACGAAGCGACGCTGCCGACACCGCTGCGGGAGGCCGTGACGGTCACCACGGCAGGGGCCACCGGCGTGGCCCGACTGGTCATCCAGGGCCTGCTCGAACTGGTCCACGACCCGGTCGCCGCGGACCAGGCGACCGGGTACCTGATCGCCCGGCTGCCGGGCTACGCCCCGATGTGGCACATCGCGAACGCCGTCCGGTCCGCCGAACCGGCCGAGGCACTGCGGCGGATCCGGGCGGAACTCGACCATGCGGTGGACAACACGGTCAAGGCGACCGTCGGTTGGGTCGCCGAGCGGGGCGAACCGGTCACCTCCGCCCCGAGCAGCTCGATCGTGACCCAGGTGCTGGCGCAGCTCCCCGCCCGATTCCGTACCGGTGAACCGATGGTCGCGCTGGCCGGCGCCGACGCGATCGGACCGACCACGGTGCTCAACATCCGGGGCACCAGGGAGTTGGCCGAGCGGCTGCCGACCCTGGTCGTCACCACCGCGCTCAAGCTCGTCCCCGAGCCGGTGTTCGCCCGACTGGGCGCCCCGGTCTTCGAACACATCCCGCTGGAGACGTTCGTCGGCGTGGTGCTCGACGGTGAGGTGCTGCCCCCCGCCGAGGTCGGACGCCGCGCCGCGGAACTCGGCGGGTGACCCGCCGGCCGGGGAGACCCGCCGTCGGGTCGTGGCATCGCCCAGTTCCCGCCGCTCGGATCCCCCGGCCGGCCAGAAACCTCCCGTTCGCCGGCCCGTTCGTCGGCCCCCTCCGCCACCGCCCGGTGGTCAGACCTCGCTGCGCCGGCCGGTCGGTCGGTGGACCTCACAGCACCCGGGTAACCCGTTCCTCCTCGGCGCGTCGGCGCACGGTCGCCGGGTCGAGGTTGGCGCAGAGCACGATCGTGGCGCCGGCGACCAGCGGCGCCAGCAGCCACTTCACCGGATGTTCGTGAGCGGCCGCGTCGACCAGCACCCGGTCACCGGGGTTGAGGTCGAAGACCTCTTCCGCCAGCCCTCGGGCCAACCGGCCCCACTCGGCGTAGCTGGTGCCGTCGACACTGGCCGCGTCGTCCGGGTGGAGCGGCACGTACGGGTGCAGGTTGGCGTCGTGCCCGCGTACCTCGGTGAGGTAGTCCCGGTAGCCGGTCGGCGGCTCGGCCAGCGGCGCGGCGTCCGGGGCGAAGCCCAGCACGAACCGGTGTGTCGCCTCGGGGACGTGGTCGAGCCAGTCGTCGATCCGGCCCAGGGCGGCGTACGTGACGTCGAACGGCTCCTCGACGCCCGGCCCGAGTCGGGGCAGCCCGGCGGTCGCGGTGCCGTGGAAACTCACCGACACCCCGGCCGACCAGGTGCCGAGCAGCACGGCGGCGGTCTGCCAGTGTGGCGGCAACAGCACCGCCGCCCGCGCGTCGATGCCCAGCCCGCAGCCCCGGACGAGCAGGTTCGCCGTGCGGGCCACCCACCGGCCCAGCGCCTCGGCGGAGAGTTCGGTGCGTTCACCGGACGCGTCGTCGTAGTAGGTGAGCAGCGGCCGGGCCGGAGCCGCCGCCAACGCGGACGCGAACAGCGCCGGCACCCCGCTCACCCGGCCGGTGGTCTGCCGCACGGGCCAGCCCCTTCCTGTCGACGCACCGACGATACCGGCCGGGGAGCCCGACCCGACCCCACCGGTCAGGGGCCGGATGCGATCAGTCGACGACGATCACCAGTTTGCCCCGGCCGTGCCGGGTCTCCAGTTCGCGGTGCGCCTCGGCGGCCCGGTCGAGGGGGAACGTACGACGGACGTGGATCAGGAGCCGACCCTGCCGGTGCAACTCGACCAGTTCGGCCAACCGCTGCGCGGAGCGGAGGTTCGAGGTGACCCGGATGCCCAACTCCTCGGCTCTGCCGTGCTCGACCAGGGTGAGGATCCGTTTCCGGTCGGCGACGAGGTCGAGCGAGGCCCGCAGTGCCTCACCACCCGCACCGTCCAGCGCGGCGGTGACGTCCGGCGTGAGCCGGCGGACCCGCTCGACCAGCCCCGGCCCGTACGTCACCGGGATCGCGCCGAGCGTACGCAGGTAGTCGTGGTTCTCCTCGCGGCCGGTGCCGAGCACGGTCGCACCGGCCGCCACCGCGAGCTGTACGGCCACCGTGCCGACCCCGCCGGCCGCCGCGTGCACCAGCAGCGTGTCGCCCGCACCGACATCCAGCGCCTCCAGGGCGATGTGTGCGGTCTGCGCCCCGGCGCTGAAGCCGCCGGCGACCTCCCACGGCATCGTCGGCGGTTTGGCGGTGACCTGGGATGCCGGGACCACCAGGTACTCGGCGTACGCGCCGAGGTTGCCGAAGCCCAGCACCTCGGCGCCGACGGTGATGTCGGTGACGTCCGGCCCGAGCCGGTCGACTACTCCGGCGAACTCGTTGCCCGGAATCCTCGGCAGGGTCGGCGGGACGCCGGGCGGCGTCCAGCCGGCCCGGATCCGGGCGTCGTACGGCTGCACGCCCGCCGCCCGGATCCGGACCCTGATCTCGCCGCTGCCCGGTTCCGGGGTGGGTAGTTCCAGCAGCCGGAGCACCTCCGGTCCGCCGGGTTCGGTGAAGCCTGCCGCGCGCATCCGGGTGTCCTCTCCATGGTCGGTCGGTACGGCCCGAGTCTGCTTCCTCGACCATGGTTGAGGTCAACCCCCGGTGGGACGGGGCCGACGGCACGACGGCGCCGGGCCGGGGCCCCGGGTCGCCGCGAACGGCGACCGGGACCCCGGCCCGGGTGGTGTGTGTTGCCGGAACTCAGTTGGTGAGCATCTTGCGCAGCACGTACTGCAGGATGCCGCCGTGCCGGTAGTAGTCGGCCTCACCGGGGGTGTCGATCCGGACCACCGCGTCGAACTCGACCCCGGTGTCCGTGGTGACGCAGACGGTGCGCGGGATCTGCCCGTCGTTGAGCGCGGTCACGCCGGTGATCGAGAACGTCTCGGTGCCGGTCAGCCCCAGCGACGCCGCGTCGGTGCCGGCCGGGAACTGCAGCGGCAGCACGCCCATCCCGATCAGGTTCGAGCGGTGGATCCGCTCGTACGACTGGGCGACCACGGCCCGGACGCCGAGCAGCATGGTGCCCTTGGCCGCCCAGTCCCGGGACGATCCCGAGCCGTACTCGGTGCCGGCCAGGATCACCAGCGGGATGCCGGCCTCCTGGTACGCCACCGAGGCGTCGTAGATCGAGGTCTGCTCACCGGTCAGGTGGTTGACCGTGAAGCCACCCTCGACCCCGGGGACGAGCTGGTTGCGGAGCCGGATGTTGGCGAAGGTGCCCCGGATCATCACCTCGTGGTTGCCGCGCCGCGAGCCGTACGAGTTGAACTCGTGCCGGGCCACGCCGTGCTCGGCGAGGTACGTCCCGGCCGGCGAGTCGGCCTTGATCGAGCCGGCCGGCGAGATGTGGTCGGTGGTGACCGAGTCGCCGAGCTTCGCCAGCACCCGGGCGCCGGTGATGTCGGTGACCGCCTGCGGCTCCCGCCGCATGCCCTCGAAGTACGGGGGCTTGCGTACGTACGTCGACTCGGCGTCCCAGGCGAAGGTGTCCCCGGTCGGCGTCGGCAGCGACTGCCACTGCTGGTCGCCGGCGAAGACGTCGGCGTACGCCTGGCCGAAGCCGGTGGCGCCGATCGCGGCGTTGATCACTTCCTGGATCTCGGCCGAGGAGGGCCAGATGTCCCGCAGGTAGACGGGCTGCCCGTCGGCGCCGGTGTCGAGCGGCTCGTTGGCCAGGTCGATGTCCATCGTGCCGGCCAGCGCGTACGCCACCACCAGCGGCGGCGAGGCCAGGTAGTTCATCTTGACGTCCGGGTTGATCCGGCCCTCGAAGTTCCGGTTGCCGGAGAGCACCGAGACCACCGAGAGGTCGTGCTCGTTGACCGCCGCGGAGACCGCCTCGGGCAGCGGGCCCGAGTTGCCGATGCAGGTGGTGCAGCCGTAGCCGACCAGGTGGAAGCCGAGCTTCTCCAGGTACGGGGTGAGGCCGGCGCGCTCGTAGTAGTCCATGACCACCTTCGAGCCCGGGGCCAGGGTGGTCTTCACCCACGGCTTGCGGGCCAGCCCGCGCTCGACGGCGTTGCGGGCGAGCAGGGCGGCGCCGATCATCACCTGCGGGTTCGAGGTGTTGGTGCAGGAGGTGATCGCGGCGATCACCACCGCGCCGTGGTCGAGCTCGTACTCGTTGCCGTCGTCGCCGGTGACCCGGACCGGGTTGCTGGCCCGGCCCTTGGCGCCGGTGGCGGCGGAGATCAGCTCGCGGGGCGCGTCGGCCGGGTCGTTGACCTCGTTGGCCGGCGGGTCGCTGGCCGGGAAGGACTCCTCGCTCGCCTCGTCGGCCGGTCCGTGCGCGGTGGCGCCGTCACCGACGTAGTCGATCAGGGCGGAGCGGAACAGCGTCTTGGCGTTGCCCAGCGGCACCCGGTCCTGCGGGCGCTTCGGGCCGGCCAGCGACGGCTCGATGGTCGACAGGTCGAGTTCGAGTCGCTCGCTGTAGTCGGGCTCGGCCGTCGGGTCGTGCCAGAGGCCCTGTTCCTTGGCGTACGCCTCGACCAGCGCCACCTGCTGCTCGGTGCGGCCGGTCAGCTTGAGGTAGCGGACGGTCTCCTCGTCGATCGGGAAGATCGCGACGGTGGAGCCGTACTCGGGCGACATGTTGCCGATGGTGGCCCGGTTGGCCAGCGGCACCGCGCTGACGCCGGGGCCGTAGAACTCGACGAACTTGCCGACCACACCGTGCCGGCGGAGCATCTCGGTGATGGTCAGCACCAGGTCGGTGGCGGTGGTGCCGGCCGGCATCTCGCCGTGCAGCTTGAAACCGACGACCCGGGGGATGAGCATGCTGACCGGCTGGCCGAGCATCGCGGCCTCGGCCTCGATGCCGCCGACGCCCCAGCCGAGCACACCGAGGCCGTTGACCATGGTGGTGTGCGAGTCGGTGCCGACCACGGTGTCCGGGTACGCGGTCTGGCTCCCGTCGGGTCCCTTCCGCGCCATGATCGTCCGGGCCAGGTACTCGATGTTGACCTGGTGCACGATGCCGGTGCCGGGCGGTACGACCTTGAACTCGTTGAACGCGGTCTGGCCCCAGCGCAGGAACTGGTAGCGCTCGCGGTTGCGGCCGTACTCCAGCTCGACGTTGCGGGCGAAGGCGTCCTCGCGGCCGAACAGGTCGGCGATGACCGAGTGGTCGATGACCAGTTCGGCCGGGGCGAGCGGGTTGACCTTGGTCGGGTCGCCGCCGAGGTCACGGACCGCCTCGCGCATGGTGGCCAGGTCGACCACGCAGGGCACGCCGGTGAAGTCCTGCATGAGGACCCGGGCCGGGGTGAACTGGATCTCCACGCTCGGGTCGGCGGTGGGGTCCCACGCGCCGAGCTGCCGGATGTGCTCGGCGGTGATGTTCGCGCCGTCCTCGGTGCGGAGCAGGTTCTCCAGCAGGATCTTGAGGCTGTACGGCAGGCGTTCGTGCCCGGCCACCGTGCTGATTCTGAAAATTTCGTAGCTCGCGTCTGCGACGCGCAGCTGGCTCTTCGCACCGAAGGTGTCGAGGCTCGCCACGTCGTACTCCTTCACGCTGTCTTCGTCCCGGCCGACACCGGCCAACCCGGGCGGTCCGTCCGGCCGGGCCCGCTCGACCGGCGGGCGGGGCGGACGGCCCTTGACCAAGTCTTTCCTACCCACTCCCGGCCGGCCCGGGTCAGGTAACCCTTACCAAAGTGTCGCTGCAATAAAACCGTACGTCCGTCTTGCTATTCGCGCAAGCCTCGGCTCAGCTGGTGGGCCGCGATCTGCTGGGAATGACCGAGCCGGCCAAGCCTCCGGAACTGGCGGCCCGGCTCACCGACGCGGGGCGCGGGTCAGCTGGGGCAACAACGAGCTGCCCGGGCTGAGGCGGTGCCGCACCGACGACCCGCGCGGCAACCGGCTCGAGGTCCTCGCGCCCGTCCCGGGACCGGCGTGTCCGCCCGGGAACCCTCCGCCGCCGGCAGTCCTCGTCAGTCGAGAGTGGACGGTGAGGTCAACGCCTGGGCGTGCCGCTGTTGGAGCCGATCCCGGATCTGCTCCGGGGTGTAGGCGCGGCGCCGCCGCTCGGCCCGGGCCAGCACCACCCCGGTCGCGGCCACCCCGACAAAACCCGCCACACCGATTACCTTCCACCAGCGCATCCGCCTAGGGTAGTCGCCGGGCCGACAGACGGTGGGCGTACGAGGTGGGGCAGTGGGCGAGCAGAAGAGCGAACTCAGCCTCGACGAGGCGGTCGAGCTGACCCGGACCGGCGACGTGTGGGTCTTCCGGGGCCGCAGTGTGCCGGATCGGGCGATCCAGTTGACCACGAACAGTCCGGTCAACCATGTCGGAATGTCCGTGGTTCTCGAGGACCTGCCACCGCTAATGTGGCACGCCGAGCTCGGCCGATCACTGCCGGACCTGTGGTCCGGCAACCATCACCGGGGTGTGCAACTGCACGACCTACGGGATGCGGTCCGGGTCTGGGGTGTCCGGTACGGTCAGCGGGCCTGGCTCCGCCAGCTGGAACCACCGGCCGATCACGAGATGGAGAACGGGGTGCTGCGTACCATCGCCCGCCTGGACGGCACGCCCTTCCCGTCCACCGCACAGCTCGCCTGGCGGTGGGCGCGCGGTCGGGTTCCCGGAGGCGGGAAGCGGGCCAGGGAACTCGCGCTGGAGACGGCGTACTGCGCCGAGGTGGTGGCCGTCACGTACCAGGCGATGGGCCTGCTGCCGACCGGTCGCCGGGCGAGCTGGTACGACCCCGGCCGGTTCTGGAGCGGCGACGAACTGGAGTTGTCGCGCGGCGCACGGCTTGGTGACGAGATCGCGGTCCGGATCCCGGCCCGGTGAGCGCCCCGCAGACGCCCCGCTGGCGACTGTTCGCCGCGGCGCCCTGGATCGTCGTCTCGGCCGGCGTACTCGTGATGATCGTGCTGCTCGTCGCCGCCACCGGCTACCTCACCGGTGACCGGCGACCGGCCAGCGCCCCCGAGCCGGTCTTCCCGTTCGTGCCCGGCAACACCCCCACTCCGGAGGTCACCGCCGAGGCGTCGGCGGACCTGACCCCGTCGACCGGGCCGGCCAGCCGGTCCCCGGTGGCGACCGCCCGCCCGACCGGCGCCGGCGCGACGCCGTCCCGCACCGGAGCGCCCCGCCCCACCACACCGGCCGGGCGCCCGGTGACCACCTCCTCGCCGCCCGCCGGTCCTCCGCCGCAGCAGAGTGAACTCACCGCCAACTACCGGGTGACGAACGACTGGCGGAACCTGTTCATGGCCGAGGTGCGGATCCGCAACCAGGCCAGTTCGGCCCGGCCGTGGGCCGTCGAGCTGCGCTTCCCGTCCGGGGTGGGACGGCTGCGGGCGTTCTGGGTGGACGGGGCACCGCAGCCGATGCTGCGCCGGTCCGGGGAGAGCTACGTCTTCACCGGTACCCAGTCGGCGCCGGCCGGTGGCACGGTGCCGCTGCGGGTCCAGTTCGAACACGACGGCCGGACGACCCGTCCCACCGTCTGCACGGTGAACGGCGCGGCCTGCAGCATCAGCTGAGCCGCCCACGTGTCGCGGCGGCCGGCGTCGGCCGCCGCCCCGCGTCCCGCGCCGCCGGGCCACCGGCTGTCGTTCCCGGCCTCCGGCTGCTCGGCTCGCGGGTCCTCGCGCTCCTGACATCGCGCCCGGCCCCCGGGCCGCTCCCCGCCTCCTGCTGCCGCAGCCCCACTGCCAGGCGCTGCGGTCCGAACCAGCCGATGGATGCTTGCTTGCGCAAGATGATGGATGCTGGGCGCTGGCGCTGCAAGGTCTTGCATCGAGGCGTGCAGATCCCCGGGGTGCTCGACGAGGTGTATTCCGCGGCGGCGCAGGCCCGGCTCGGTCCGACCCTCCACGGCGGGCGACCCGACCTGGCGCTCTGGGCGCCGACCGCCCGCACCGTGGCGCTGGAACTGTACGACGCGCCCACCGGCACCCCCACGACGACGGTGCCGATGCGCCGGGACGACCGGACCGGGGTCTGGTCGCTACGCGGCGACCGGGACTGGGTCGGCAGGTACTACCGGTACCGGGTCGAGGTGTGGCAGCCGGCCGCGCAGCGGATCGTCACCGCCTCGGTCACCGACCCGTACTCGCTGGCCCTGGCGGTCGACTCCACGCACAGCCGGCTCGTCGACCTCGCCGACCCGGCGACCGCGCCGCCCGGCTGGGCGGGGCTGCGCAAGCCGGCGGCGGTGCCGGCCGGCCGTACCCAGATCCAGGAGGTCTCGGTCCGGGACTTCTCGATCGCGGACGCCTCGGTGCCGGCGCAGCGCCGGGGCACCTACCTGGCCTTCACCGACCCGGCGACCACCGGCATGCGTCACCTACGTGGCCTGGCCGACGCCGGGGTCACCCACCTGCACCTGCTGCCGACCTTCGACTTCGCCACCATCCCGGAACGCCGGGCCGACCAGGCGGTGCCGGCCTGCGACCTGGCCGGACTCCGCGCGCCAGCAGGAGTGCGTCGGTACGGTCCGCGACACCGACGGCTACAACTGGGGGTACGACCCGCTGCACCACACGGTGCCGGAGGGCGGGTACGCGGTCGACCCGGAGCGCCGGACGACCGAGTTCCGGCAGATGGTGGCCGGGTTGAACGGGGCCGGGCTGCGGGTGGTGCTGGACGTGGTCTACAACCACACGTCGGCCGCCGGCACCGACCCGAAGTCGGTGCTGGACCAGATCGTCCCCGGCTACTACCACCGGCTGCTCGACGACGGCACCCTGGCCACCTCGACCTGCTGCGCCAACACCGCGTCCGAGCACCTGATGATGGGCAAGCTGGTGGTCGACTCGGTGGTCGAGTGGGCGAAGGCCTACAAGGTCGACGCCAACCCGAGGGTGCAGGGCTTCGGCTCCGGGCTGTTCACCGACCCGAACGGCGACCCGGTCAACGGCACCCTCGACCAGCAGCGGGCCCGGCTGCTGCACCAGCAGGACCAGATCAAGGTCGGGCTGGTCGGCAACCTGGCGTCGTACCGGTTCGTGGCGTCGTCCGGCGAGACGGTCACCGGGGCCGACGTCGACTACAACGGCGCACCGGCCGGCTACACCGCCGCGCCCGGTGAGGCGGTCAGCTACGTCGACGCGCACGACAACGAGATCCTGTACGACGCCCTGGCGTACAAGCTGCCGGCCGGGACGTCGGCGCAGGACCGGTCCCGGATGCAGGTGCTCGCGCTCGGCACGCCGGTGCTGAGTCAGGGGACCGGTTTCGTGACCTCCGGCAGTGAGCGGTTGCGGTCGAAGTCGCTGGACCGGAACTCGTACAACAGTGGGGACTGGTTCAACCAGATCCGCTGGGACTGCGCGGACGGGAACGGGTTCGGGATCGGACTGCCACCGGCCACCGACAACGCCGACAAGTGGCCGTACGCCCGTCCACTGCTCGCCGATCCCCGACTCGCACCGGACTGCGCGGCGGTCGAGCTGACCGACGCGCGCTACCGGGAACTGCTCCGGATCCGGGCGTCGTCACCGGTCTTCGGGCTGGCCGACGGGGCGCAGGTGCAGCGCCGGGTGACGTTCCCGCTGTCCGGAGTGGACGAGACACCGGGGGTGATCACGATGCGGCTGGACGGAACCGGACTGGACCGGCGCTGGCGCTCGCTGACCGTGGTCGTCAACGCCACCCCGGCGGCGGCAACCCAGACCGTGCCGGGGCTGCGTGGGACCGCAACGTCCCTGCATCCGGTGCTGCGGCAGTCGGCCGACCCGGTGCTGCGGACCGCCGCGTTCGACCGGGCGACCGGTACGGTCACCGTCCCACCCCGCAGCATCGCCGTCTACGTCGAGCCGTACTGAGTCACGATCCGCGCATCGTCCCGGGAGGAGCGGTCAGAACCTGACCGCTTCTTCCGCGAGAGTTGTCGGGTGCCGACGACAACCGTGCTCGACAACCGGGCGCTCAACCGCGCCACCCTCGCCCGACAGTTCCTGCTCGACCCCGCCGACCTGCCCGTCCTCGACGCCGTCGCGCACCTGTGCGGCCTGCAGGCGCAGGAACCCCAGGAACCGTACGTCGGACTCTGGTCGCGGTTGCGCGGCTTCGACCCGCGGGTGCTCTCCGACCTGCTGACCCGGCGGAGCGTGGTACGGCTGCACCTGATGCGACGTACCGTCCACCTCGTCACCGCCGACGACGCCCTGGCCTGGCGGGCCCGCCACGACGGCATGCTGCGCCAGCGGGTACTCGGCACCTACCGCCAGGAGCTCGCCGGGGTCGACCTCGACGAACTCGCCGCGGCCGGCCGGGCGGTGCTGGCCGACCACCAGCCCCGTTCGATGGGAGAACTCGCCCGGGAGCTGGCCGAACGCTGGCCGGCACCCGGACCCCGGCCCCTGGGCGAGCTGCTGCTCGCCGCCCTCGTCCCGGTGGCGCAACTCCCGCCGCGCGGGCTGTGGCGGACGAAGGGCGGCGCGAAGTACCGGATGCTCTCCTCGTGGCTCGGGCGGGAGATCGACCCGGCGGCCCCGGACGGCGCCGACCCGGTCGGCGCGGCACTGGCGCGGCGCTACCTGGCCGCGTTCGGCCCCGCCTCCGTGGCCGACCTGCGCGCCTGGTCCGGTCTCGCCGGACTGCCGGCGGTGGTGGCCGCGATCCGCGACGAACTGGTCAGCTTCCGCGACGAGCGGGGCCGCGAGCTGCTGGACCTGCCCGATGCGCCGCGCCCCGACCCCGACACCCCCGCCCCGGTACGGTTCCTGCCGGCCTTCGACAACTCGATCCTCGGCTACCACGACCGGACCCGGATCATCGACGACGCCGACCGCTACCTGTCGGTAGCCGGTGCCCGGGTGGTCCTGGTCGACGGCCGGGTCTCCGCGACCTGGACCGTCGAGGCCGACACGGTGACCGTCACCCCGCTGCGGCCGTTCTCCCGGACCGAGCGCGACGACATGGCAGAGCAGGGGCAGGCCCTGGCGTCGCTCCTCACCGACGGCGACAGCCAGCGGGTACGGATCGCCGCGTCGCCGGACTGAGCGGGACCGGCAGGCCACCGCCGCGTCCGGCCGGACGCGTGCGGCATGGCGAACGCAGGCGCCGTCTAACCCAGGCGGCGGACCAGCATGAGTACGAGATCGTCGTCGACGCGAACGGAGGTTCCGGGCAGGACGACGCTGCCCCGGTACGTCACGCCCCGGCCGTCCGGCAGGTAACCGCGTCGCAGGTACATCAGGTGGGCGGCGGAGTAGTTGACGTACAGCCCGACGCCGATCCCGGCGGTGGTACTCCGCTCCGCGATCAGCTCCTCGGCCCGGTCCATCAGGGTCCAGGCGACCCGGCGCCGGCGGAACCGGGGCAGCACGTTCAGGTCCTGGATCTCCGGTATGCCGGCCAGCCGGAACGGGCGGTAACCGCTCTGCCAGGCCACGGTCAGGTACCCGGCGAAGGTGTCGTCCACCGACGCGACCAGCACCGAGCGGGTGCCGGCCTCCTGTTCGGCGAGGTAGCGGCGATACTGGTCGGCGGTCTTGCCGGGCCAGTTCACCTCGGCGAACGCCGGAGGAAGCACGTCGACGTCGGCCGGGGCCAGCGGACGTACGGTGATCGGCGCCATGTGCTCATGCTGCCCGTCGACCTCGGCCGGCGCGACGGGATTCAGCCGCCGCTCAGTGTCCGGCCAGCCGTGTTCCGCGTACGGCTCGCCGGCGAGGTAGTGATCGAGCGCCTGCCGGCCGTACGGGACCATCGGCGTGGGCAGGTCGTCGACCGGGAACCAGAACCATCCCGTGCACTTGTCCGGCTCGCGGTTGACGGGTTCGTTCTCCCAGCGGACGACCTCGAAGAAAAGTGCCATCCGCGGCGAGTCGGTCCGGTGGTGGAGCAGGTGGACGAAGCGGGCCTCCGACGGCTTGACGCGGATCCCGATCTCCTCGGCCGCTTCGCGGACGAGCGTCGTCGTGGGTGACTCGCCGGCCTCGCCGTGCCCGGACGGCAGGTGCCAGCAGCCGTCGGCCCAGCCGGTGTTGGCCCGCTCGCCGAGCAGGATCCTGTTGTTACGGCGCAGGATCAGATGCACGTCGACCTGGGCCCTCTGCCGGCCGTTCACTCCCATCTCCACTCAGTGGTGCCAGGGCAGCCGTACGGGCTGGGCGGGGATCCGTCCGGCGCAGAGTTCGACCAGCAGCGGGGCGAGTTCGAGTGGATAGACGACCTCGTCGGTGGTGGCGAGTTCCGCCACGCTCCACCAGTGGTGACCGGCGTGGTAGCCGCGTTCCAGCGCCTCCATCCGGTCGGTGTCCACCAGGTGCGAGTCGACCCGGTACCGGAAGAAGTCGTCCCGGAAGATCCCTTCGGCCCAGCTCATCCTCGCGTACCCGGTGGTGTAGGCGACCGGGTCGCCGAGCGCACCCGGTTCGACCCGCAGGCCGACCTCCTCGTGCAGTTCCCGGGCGGCGGCCTCGGCCAACGTCTCACCCTCGTCGACCCCACCGCCCGGCGTCAGCCAGCAGTGCGCGGCGTCCGGTCCGGGATCGCCGTCGCCGAATCGGCAGCGCAGCAGCAGGACGTGTCCGGCTCGGTCGAGGACCAGCACCCGGGCGGACCGGCGCCGGTACGTCGGTTCAGGCTCTGGCACCGGAACAGGCTAACCCGCCCGGACGGCGGGTGTGTCCGGCCGGCCAACGGGTAGACACCGGCTCGGGTGTCCCGGCGCGAGCGGGCGGCGGGCGGGGAAGCCGCCGGGAGGACGGTGATATGAGCGGTACGACCTACCGGTTGGCCGACGTCGACGGTATCTCGATCTTCTACCGGGAGGCCGGGTCCCCGGAGGCACCGACGCTGCTGCTCCTGCACGGCTTCCCGTCCTCGTCCCGGATGTTCGAACCGCTGCTGCACCGGCTCGCCGACCGGTTCCACCTCGTTGCCCCGGACTATCCGGGCTTCGGGCACAGCGACGCGCCGAGCCCGCGCGACTTCGCGTACACCTTCGACCATCTCGCCGAGGTCGTCGGCAGGTTCAGCGAGATCCTCGGACTGTCGACGTACAGCCTCTTCGTCCAGGACTACGGTGGGCCGATCGGTATGCGGCTGGCGGTCGCACACCCCGAGCGGCTCGCCGCGCTGGTCGTGCAGAACGCGGTCGCACACGAGGTCGGGCTCGGCCCGAACTGGGCGGTCCGCCGGGCCTTCTGGGCGGACCGGGCCGCGCACGAGGCCGAACTGCGGGAGAACTTCCTCTCCCCGGCGGCCACCCGGCAACGGCACGTCGGCACCAGTCCCAGACCCGAGGCGTACGACCCGGACCTCTGGGACGACGAGCTGGCGTTCCTGCACCGCCCCGGCATCGCCGACATCCAGCTCGACCTCTTCCACGACTATCGGAACAACGTCGCGAGCTATCCACGGTGGCAGGAGTGGCTGCGCCGGCACCGGCCGCCGTTGCTGGTCCTCTGGGGACGGTACGACACCTCGTTCCAGACCGAGGAGGCCGAGGCGTACCGCCGGGACGCGCCGGAGGCCGAAATCCACCTGCTCGACGCGGGCCACTTCGCGCTCGACGAGCAGCCGGAGCAGGTGTCCCGGCTGACCGCCGACTTCCTGCTCCGCCGGGTCGTCTTCGCCTGCTGACTGCCCGGGACGGGCGACCCGGTGAGCGTGGTACGTGTGGTGCGTACACTGCCGCAGTGGCCGGCAACCGACTGGGAATCGACTACGGCTCCTCGAACACCGTCGCGGTGCTTCGCTGGCCGGACGGCCGTAACCGGCCGCTGCTCTTCGACGGGTCGCCGCTGCTGCCGTCGGCGGTGTTCCTGACCGGGGACGGCGAGCTGCTTCCCGGCCGGGACGCGTTGCACAGTGCCCGGCTCGACCCGACCCGGTTCGAGCCGCACCCGAAACGGCGGATCGACGACGGCACTCTGCTGCTCGCCGACCGTGGGGTACCGGTCGGCGACGCGGTCGCCGCCACGCTGCGCCGGATCGCCGAGGAGGCGGTCCGGGCCGGTGGCGACCTGCCGGACGACGTCGTGGTGTGCTATCCCGCCGGATGGGGCGCGGTACGCCGGAACGTGTTGACCGAGGCGACCGTCCGGGCGGGACTGCCCGCCCCGACCCTGGTGCCTGAGCCGGTCGCGGCGGCCGGCTACTTCACCGCCGTGCTCGGACACGCGGTCCGGCCGGGAAACCTGCTCGTCGTCTACGACCTCGGGGCCGGCACCTTCGACGTCAGCGTGGTACGCCGTACCGGCGACGGTTTTGAGGTGTGTGAGGTGGACGGCCTTGCCGACCTCGGCGGGCTGGACCTCGACGCGCTGGTCGTCGAGCGGGTCGCCGCCGCCGTCCGGCCCGGACATCCGGAGGCGTGGCAGCGGGTCACCGCGCCGACCGACCCGGCCGACCGTCGGCACTTCCTGGCCTTCTGGGAGGACGCCCGGACCGCCAAGGAGATGCTCTCCCGGCAGAGCCACGCCGGGCTGTACGTGCCCGTGGTCGACCGGGAGGTCTCGGTCAGCCGGGAGGAGTTCGAGGCGCTCGCCCGCCCGTACCTGGAACGTGCCGCCACGCTGACCGGGCAGGTGATGGCCCGGGCCGGTGTCGACGCCGACAACCTGGCCGGGGTGTTCCTGGTCGGCGGTGCGTCGCGGGTGCCGCTCGCCGCCACGACCCTGCACCAGGTGACCGGGGTGGCGGCGACCGTGCTGGAGCAGCCGGAGATCGTGGTCGCCGAGGGCGCCCTGCACGCGGTCCGGCCGGTGTCGCCAGCTCCGGCGGCGGCCGTGTCACCCTCGCCGGTCGTCGGCCCGCCGGTCGGCACGCACCAGGTCGTCGGCCCGCCGGTCGGCATGAACCCGGTCAGCGCGGTGCCGGTCAGCGGGGCGCAGGCCGCCCCGCTGCCGGTCGGCGCGATGCCGCCCGGTCCGGTCCCGCAGAGTCCGGTACCTCCCGGATGGCCGGCCCAGCCGCCGACCAATGTTCCCCCGCACAGCCAGGCGTTCCCGGCCGTCGAGCCGCAACCCGTACCCCGGGCGCTCTGGATCACCTTCATTGTGCTGGCGGCGATCGTGACCGCGCCGTGCACCCTCAGCACCCTGACCGGCGTGGTCGGCGGACTCCTCGGCGGAACGGCCATCGCGCTCCTGCTCCGACCCGCGCTGCGCTGGCGTCCCCGGAGCGGCTCCGGGTTCGTCCGGATTCGACCCGGCAGCGCCGTGGCCGGTACGCCGCTGACCGCGCTCGGGGCGGCCGGGATGTTCATGGCTGCCGGGTACCTCGCGCTCAGCCTCCTCTTCGGACTCGACCAGGAGGACCAGAGAACCCTGCGTGGCGTCGCCGGGATCGCCGGCGGGCTCGGGCTGGCCCTCGGCACCGGTGGGGTCGCCCTGCTGCTGCGGTCCGTGCGTCCGTACCCCCGGCTGTGGGTCGACCCGGACGGCATCGGATACCAGCCGGACCGGGAACACCTGTATCACCTGCCGTGGTCGGAGGTCGTCCGGATCGATCTTGTACCGCTCCGGCCCGGCCTGCCGCCGGCGCTGGTCGCCGTACCCGCACCCGGGTCCCGGCTCGCCGAGGATCCGGCGTACGCGTGGCTGTGGCACCCGGAAGTCGGCGCGCTGGTCATCGACGACCTGCCCCGGCTGACCCGGGACCCGAACCGCGACCTGCCACGGCTCTCCGGAGCCCTCGCCCGACACCGGCCGCTGGACGCCGACCAGCCAAAGCCCTGACCAGCCGGCCAACCCTCTGACCGGCCAGGCCGAAGCCCTGACCGGGGCGGGTCGACCCATGCCTGGATCGGCCGACCCCCTGCCTGGATCGGCGGACTCCCGACCGGACCAGTCGCCAGGTTCAGGGGACCACCGAGGTTTGCGGCAAGGCGCCGTGGCGGGTCGCCCCGAACTCTGGACGGACGACCTGCGTCGGACCAGCCGCGAGCGGACGTACGTCGACGTGCACACCAGCGACCACCTCGGCGTCTGGGCGATCTCCTGGATGGCGGACGTGCACGACACCGGCTACCACGACCACGCGGCGTCCAGGGGTGCGGTGGTGATGGTCGAGGGGGGGCGATCCGGCACGAGCGACTGCGGCTCGCCGACGAGCCGGAGGGCACCGTGGTCCGCTCCGGTGAGGCGTTCTTGTTCGACGAGACCGCGGCCGAGGAACAGCTCACGCCGAAGGGCCCGCAGGGTCAGCCGACCGGACCGGGCGGCTGAGCGGGGGGCGGCGGCGACAGCGACGAAGGGCGCGCGTCTCGGACGCCTCTCTGTCGGCCAGCGGTGTCGCGGTGCTGAGCAGGCGGTTCACCAACGACGCGGCGTTCAGGTCCGGATACCGCGCGGCGCCGGGCAGCTCGATTCGAACGAGCTGTGCCAGCGGTGCGGCCCGCCGGTGTGGACACTCGCCGTCGACGTCGTTACGTCGCGGTCGGCTCCGGAGGCCGGATCCGGGCCAGGATCCGTTCGTACGCCGCGAAGGTGGTGAGCACCGAGTCCGCCGACAGCGCCTCCGGGTAGAAGGTGGCGTCCAGCCGGGCGCCCGTCTCGTCGGGCCACACCTCGACAAGCAACTCGCTCATCGGCTCCGGCACGGCCGGACGGTGCAGGTGTACCTCCGCCGCGGGCAGGGCGAGCACCGGTGTGGTGTTGTCCTGGAGCACGAACATCGTCCTGAACAGCGGGTTCCGGCCGCGCTGACGCGGCGGGTTGACCGCCCTGACGACCTCCGGGAAGGAAAGGGCGTACGCACCCCGGCCGGCCGTCATCTGCTGGTGTGCCCGCAACGCGGACTCCCGTACCGACCCGGCCGGTGGTGCGCCCAGACGCAGGCAGACGGTGTCGACGAGACACGTGACGACGTTGGCCTGGCTGGCGTGTCGTCGTACCGAGACCGGCACCCCGATGCCGAAGTCCTCCTGCCCGAGCGCGTCGGCGAGCGCCGCGGCGAACCCGGCGACGAGCACCGGGAACCGGGCGATGCCGAGTTCGCGGGCCAGCCGGTCCACACCGTCGAGTGTCTCGGCCGACAACCGGCAGGAGCGTACGGCCACGGCGAGCGAGCCGAGTTCGGCCGCCCCCTTGAGCGCCCGGTGCTCGGGGAGGTCACGGAGCAGCCGGGCCCAGTACTCCCGGGTGACCGACGAGGAGGCCTTACGGGTGGCCTCCGCCCGTCGTGCGGCGATCGCCTCGGCCAGCCGTGGCGCGGACGTGCGAAAGGCGGGTACCCGCCCCGCCAGGCGGTCGGCATAGGCGGTGGAGAGGTCGTCGGCGAGCACGGACTCCGACCAACCGTCGTAGGCGACGTGGTGGATCACCAGCGAGACGAGATGCTGGTCGCCGAAGCGTGCGTGGTTGCCCCGCCACACCTCGCCGGTGTCGAGGGCGAGCGGGCGCAGAAGATCCGCCCGGGCAGCGGCCCAGGCATCGGCGAGGTCGGTGAATGTGCCCAGCTCGGGAAAGCCGACCGGCACCTCGTCCACGGGGGTCAGGAACGGTTCGAGGTCCGCCTCGTAGCAGGCTCTGAGCGCTTCGTGTCGTGCCTGTACGTCAGCCATCGCGGCCCGGAACACCTGGGTCTCGAACGGCCCTCGTACCAGCCAGCCGATCAGGCAGTGGCCGGCCTTGCTGTCCGGGCGCATCTCGTGCTCCACCAGGAAGCCGACCTGGGTGTCGGCCAACAGCACCTCCTCGCCGGCCGCCGGGGGCCCGGGCACGACCCGGTCCGGATCGCCGTCGCCCAGCTGTTCGGCGAGCTGCCGGACGGTGGACGCCGCGAACACCCGTTCCGGCGGGACCGACACGCCGAGCCGCTCGTTGAGTCTGATGCAGACCCGCATCGCCTGCAGCGAGGTCAGCGTTCCGTTGTCGAGCGGGGTTGCGGCCGTACAGGGGACTCCGCTGACCGCGGACACCACCGCCACCACCTCGGCGAGCACCGGATCCGGCGTCTCGTCCGACGGTGGCCCGGAGGCCTCGTTGACCGTCCGCTCGCCGGCGAGGCTTCGTAGCGCCGAGTGGTCGGCCTTGCCGTTCGCCGTGACGGGGATGTGCGGCACCGCGACCAGCCGGTCGGGAACGAGGTACCGGGGCACCTGGGCGAGCAGGGCCGCCCGTACCGAGTCCGGGTCGTGGGTCTGCTCGGCGGCCGCGGTGTAGTAACCGGTCAGGCCGACACACGAGCCGGCGGGATCACGGTCCGGCAGGACAACCGCGCTCGTGACGCCGTCGACCGCGCGGAGCAGGGTCTCCACGTCGCCGAGTTCCACCCGGAAGCCACGGACCTTGACCTGGCGGTCCTCTCGTCCGAGGAAGCGCAGCAGGCCGTCCCTGCCGATTTTGCCGCGGTCGCCGGTCCGGTACAGACGCAGGTCGACACCGTCGACCGCGACCGTGACGAACCGGCGGTCGGTGAGTTCCCGGTCGCCCAGGTAACCGATCGCCAGCCCGTCGCCGGCCACACAGATCTCGCCGCCCTCGTCGACCCGGCAGACCCGGTCGCCGTCGAGGATGACGACGACGGTCCCGGCGACCGCCGTGCCCAGCGGTATCCCGTCGGGGTCGTCGCAGTCGTCCCGGTGGATCTCGTGCGTCGTCACGAACACGCACGACTCGGCCGGTCCGTAGCCGTTGACGAGCGTGATGCCGGGATGCGCGCCGAGGAAGCGGCGCACGTGGGTCGGCGACAGTCGCTCTCCGCCGGTCCACAGGCGACGCAGACCGGCGAACGCGGTGACGTCCTCGTCCACGATCAGGTTGAACAGGGAGCTGGTGAGCCACAGCGAGTCGACGCCGTCGCCGACGAGTTGCCGCAGCACCCCGGTGGTGGGTAACCGATCTTCGCAGAGTGCCGAGGTGCCGCCGGTGAGCAGCATCGACCACAGTTCGAGGGTGAGGCCGTCCCAGGGCAGCGGTGCCCACTGCGGCATTCGTGCGGTGGGGCCGAACTCGCCGTTCATCGCCCCCGGTGCGAAGAGCCGGGTGGTCGCCCGGTGCGGCGAGAGAACCGCTTTGGGTGTGCCGGTTGATCCCGAGGTGAAGAAGACGCAGCAGGCGGCGTCGCCGGGCACGGTGACGACCTGGACGTCGGCTCCGACGCGTGCGAACAGGTCGGAGGGCGGAATCCAGGTGGGCATGTCGCCGAAGGGCCGCCGTGCGACGACGGTGCGGGCGTCGACGACCGTCGCCAGGGCTGCGGACCGCTCGTCCGGCCAGCGGACGTCGAACACCGCGTACGCCGCGCCGCGCATCAGTACGCCGAGCAGGACCGCGACCAGGTCCGGCGAACGGGGTAGCAGCACCGGTACCACGTCGCCGCGCGTCACCCCTGCCGCGGCGAGTCCGGCGGCGGCCTGCCGACCGGCCTCGGCCAGCGCGGCGTAGCTGACGCTCCGGTCCCCGGTGACCAGCGCCGGTCTGTCGGGGTACCGGGCCGCGATCCTCAGGAAGACCTCGTGTACGGCGGACCCGAACGGGTACGCGGCCGGGGCTCCGGCCAGCACCGCCAGCTCCGCTGATGTCGGGTCCTGGTCCCGGACCTCGGCCGTCGTTCCCACCGTCTCCACCGTGTTCAGCTCCAACAGTGCGCACACCGCACACAGACAGGCGTATCGACGGCCACGAGGCCGTTCCGACCAGCGGCCGGGATCCGAGTCTGCCGCCGTTTGTTGATCGCGGCAACCCCTCCACACCCTGCCGGCCGTAGGGCCGCTCGGTACGGCCGGTGGTTCGGTACGGGTCGGCGGCGAGGACGTGGATGCCGGGCTGACGCGACGGAATTCGATCTCGGGGACATCGTGGACGGTCCGTTGTGCCTAAGATCGACTCAGTGCCGGAGCCGGCCAGTTCGGCCCACGCCCGCGGAGGTCATCGACCGTGCCGGTCCGGCTGGTGCCACGACGTCCGCCGCCACCGCGGATGTGCGGGCCTCACCCTCGACACCGGGCAGCACAATGGAGGACCTCGGTCGATGGAAAATTCGATCCAACCCACGTTCCGCCTGGTCCGCAACGATCGTGACCAGGTCAGCCTCTGGGCGGCGGGCAGTTCCCCACCGCCCGGCTGGTACGACACCGGATTCCTCGGTTCGCGTACCGAGTGCCTCGACGACGCCCGGATCCGGGCACTTGAGTCGAGGCCGGATCAGGACTCCCGGCCCGAAGACGCCGAGGACGATCCGGAGACCCTGGTCCGGATGTTCGCGGACACCGTCGACAGGCACGGCGCACGGCCGGCGGTGACCGACGACACGCGGTCGCTCACCTACCGTGAGCTTGCCGACCGCTCCGACACGCTGGCCGGGGAGCTGGTCGCCCGTGGCGTACGGGCCGGGGACCGGGTGGCAATCTACCTGGAGCGGGGCGTCGACGTGTTCGTGGCGATGCTCGGCATACTCAAGGCCGGTGCGGTCTACGTGGCCGTGGACGCCCGCTATCCGGACCAGCGCCGCGATCTCATGATCACCACCAGCGGCGCCCGGCTGACACTGACGGAGCCGGGCTGGGGTGACCGGCTGTCCCCGCTCGCGACCGAGGTGTGGCAGTGGCGCAGCGGTCCGTCCGATCCCGGCGCGGAGCAGGCCGACAGTCGGCGGCCCGGCCGGCCGGTGCGGGCGGACGACCCGGCGTGCATGCTCTTCACATCCGGCTCCTCGGGTACCCCGAAGGGCGTCGTCCTCGGGCACCGCGGCCTGGTCGGGTTCGGACGTAACGCGTCGCTCCCACCGCTCGGTCCGGGGGACCGCACCGGACAGATCTCCAGCCTCTCGTTCGACGCCTTCCACTTCGAGACCTGGTGCAGCTTCGCCCACGGTGCGGAGATCGTGGTGCTCCCGGCCATCACGGACCTGATCGCCGCCGACCTGCAGCGCGAACTGCGCAGGCGCCGCGTCACCGCGATGCTCGTCCCGACAATGGCGGTCAACCAGGTCATCAAGGAGGACCGCGACGCGTTCGCTCCGTTGCGGGTGCTGCACACCGGCGGCGACGTCCTGCTCCCCGCGGCCGCCCGTGACGTGCTGGGCAGCGCGTTCCAGGGCCGGTTCGTCAACCTGTACGGCCCGACCGAGGGCACCACGGCGTGCACCGGTTACGAGGTCGTCTCTGCCGCCGACGTCGTCACCTCGGTGCCGATCGGCACCGCGTTGGCCGGTGCGCAGGTGTACGTCCTCGACGCCGCCCTCGCGCCGGTGCCACCGGGAGAACCAGGTGAGTTGCACATCGGCGGGGCCGGGGTGGCACTCGGCTACCACGGTCTCCCGGCGCTGACCGCGGAGCGGTTCCTCCCGGACCCGTTCGGTGCCGCCGGAGCCCGGATGTACGCCACCGGTGACCTGGTGCGGGAGCGCACGGACGGGCTGCTCGAGTTCGTCGGCCGGGTCGACGACCAGGTCAAGATCAGGGGATACCGGGTGGAGCCCGGTGAGGTGGAGCAGATGTTGTCCCGGCACCGGCTTGTCCGCGAGATCGCCGTGACGGCGGCGGGGGAGGGGCAGGACAAGCACCTGGTCGCGTTCGTGGTGCTGGAGGAGACAGTCAAGCCGAGCGAACTGCGGACCTACGCCGAAGAGCTGCTGCCCGACTACATGGTGCCCAGTTCCTTCCTGATCCTGCCGGAGATCCCCGCCAACGACCACGGCAAGCGGGACTGGCGCCGGCTCGGCGAACTACTCGAGGAGCACCGGCTCCGTGCGCAGCGGTATGACCCGCCACAGACCGAGACCGAGCGGTACCTGGCCGCGCTGTGGGAGGACCTCCTCGGTGCCGACCGGGTGGGCACCTCCGACGACTTCTTCGACCTCGGCGGCCACTCGTTGCTCGCGTTCCGGGCACAGCGGAAGATCCGCCGCGACCTGAACATCAACCTCGAGTTCCGCGACCTGCTCGACAACAGTGTCCTCGGTGCGCTCGCCGCGGTGATGGGCCGTAAACGGCAGGAGTCGGTCAGCTCGGGAGAAGCGCGGACCGAGGACGTTCGATGACCGACGCGACAACTGTGGACCTGACCGACCTCGACGTTTTTGTCCGCAACGAACACCACCAGGTCCTCGCCTGGCTGCGCGAGAACGATCCGGTGTACTGGCATCCCATGAGCGGCGGGGGCTTCTGGGCGCTTACCCGGTACGACGACGTACTGAACGCCTATCGTGACCACACGACGTTCAGTTCGTCGTGCGGCGCCATCCTCGGCGGCTCTTTCCGCAGCGGCACCGACAGCGCTGCCGGGAAGATGCTGGTCGCCAGCGACCTGCCCCGGCAGCGACTGCTTCGCCAGCAGATGCATCCCGCGTTCTCTCCCGCCATGGCCGACCGGATCCAGCAGCAGGTCGCCACGTTGGTGGACAAGGCACTCGACAACCTGCTCACGCGGGGCGGCGGTGACCTGGCCACGGAGATCGCCCCGGAGCTGCCCGCCGGCGCGCTGATGACGATGGTGGACATCGGCCACTCCGACGCGCTCGAACTGGTATCACTGACCCGCCGGATGATCGGCTTCCGGGATCCCGCGCTGGTGGCCACCGACGACGACGAGCGGATCAGACTGGCCTGGATCCAGAGCGAGATCTTCGAGTTCTTCGCCGAACTGGTCCGGGAACGGCGGGCCCGCCCGGGCGACGACCTGGTCAGCATGCTGCTCCGGGCCGAGATCAACGGCCGGCGCCTGTCTGAGGAGGACATCCTCTACAACTGCATGAACGTCGCCGTCGGCGGCAACGAGACGTCTTCGTACACCACCTGCGCCGGGATCTGCGCCCTGATCGAGAACCCCGACCAGTACGCACGGCTGCTGGCCGAGCCGGAACTGCTGGGTCCGGCCATGGAGGAGATCCTGCGCTGGACGTCGATGAACGCCTACGTGCAACGGGTCGCGACCCGCGACGTGGAACTCGGCGGCAAGCGGATCAGGGCTGGTGATTCCGTGACCCTGTGGAACGTCTCCGCCAACCGGGACGAGCGGCAGTTCCCCTGGGCGGACCGGTTCGACATCGCCCGCTCGCCCAACCGGCACCTCACCTTCGGCAGCGGCATCCACCGCTGCGTCGGGGCGCCGGTCGGGATGGTGGAACTGGCAAGCGTGTTTCGGCCGCTGGTGCGGCGGGGAATCCGGTTCGAGTTCGCGGGTCCCGTGCAACGGCTACGGTCGAACTTCATCCTCGGTGTCACGTCGATGCCGGTGCGGGTGGTCGGCTGAGTCGGCCGGCCGCCACCCGGGCGAAGGGGGGCCGCGGTCCGCGCCGCGGCACCCCTCCGGCCGGGACCGCGCCGCACCCGGTCGGGCGGCCGGCGACGGGAGGATCGTCCGCCCGGGCCGCCGACCAGGTGGGCCCGGCCGAGCTACACCAGAGGCTGGAAAAAATAGGTGTTCCGGCGGCTGAACAGGCCGTCCGCGGTCACCTGGAAGAAGTCCGCGAAGCGGAGCCGGACGTTGTCACCGTCCCGCAGGACGCCCGCGAAGTCGCCCTGCACCGCCACCTCCTCGTCTGCGCAGACCAGACTCCGGAGACTGTGTCGGCCGGAGACGATGACGCGGACGTCGCGGTAGAAGTCCTCCAACGCCGCCCGACCCCGGATGGGCTCGTACCCTGGCCGTTCGTAGACGACGTCGGGCGAGAAGAGCTGCAGGAGCCCCGGCACGTCACCCTCGTCGACGAGTTGGTAATAGCGTCGGACCCGGTCCGACCACCGTTCGGCATGCGACATTCGGCACCACTCTCCCCGTTGGCACCGTCAACCGATCTGGTTGACGAGTCACTGTGGATCGACCCCCGTCCCCGCCTGACCGCTCCTGATGACGTGCCGCCAGCCGTACGGGTCGTCGGCCGGTCCGCGTTGGATCCCGGTGAGGGCACGGCGCAGCATCGAGGTGACCGGATGATCCGGGTCGGCGCCGGCCGTCCAGGCGCCCTGCCTGGTCACCACCTGTCGGATCGGTGTCAGCACCGCGGCGGTTCCGCACGCGAACGCCTCCCGGGTCACACCCTCGGCGGCCGACGTACGCCAGTCGTCCAGCACGATCGGCCGCTCGACCCCGCGCAACCCGAGCCTCCGGGCGAGGGTCAGCAGCGAGTCACGGGTGACGCCGGCCAGGATGGTCCCGTTCAGCGGCGGTGTCACCAGACTGGTTCCCGCCGGGCCGTGTTGGACCAGGAACACGTTCATGCCGCCCATCTCCTCGACCCGGCGTCGCTCGACCGCGTCGAGCCAGAGCACCTGCTGACAGCCATGCTCGGCGGCCTCCGCCTGGGCCAGGTAACCGGGGGCGTAGTTGCCGGCGAACTTGGCGGCGCCGACGCCACCCGGGACGGCGCGGACGTACGTGTCGGACGCCCAGACCGAGACGCCTTCGCTGCCCTCGAAGAACTCCTCGGTCACGAAGGCGATCAGCACGAACCGGTACGACCGGGCGGGCCGCAGCGCCAGGCAGGGATCGTCGGCGAACACGATCGGCCGGAGGTAGAGACTCTGGCGGGGATGTTTCGGCAGCGCGGCGGCGTCGGCGCGGACCAGTTCCTCGACCGCGGCGACGAACAGTTCCTCCGGCAGGGTCGGAATGGCGAGCCGGGCGGCCGACCTGGCGAACCGGCGGGCGTGGTCGGTCAACCGGAACACGGACACGTCGCCGTCCGGGGTCCGGAACGCCTTGAGCCCTTCGAACACCACCTGGCCGTAGTGCAGGCCCACCATGCTCGGCGGCAGGGGAATCGGGCGGTGTGGGCCGACGGTTCCGTCGTGCCAGCCGCGCTCCACCGTCCAGCGCAGCGACACCATGGTGGGTGTGAAGGCGTTGCCGAAGGCGAGGTCGGACCCCGCGTCGAACTCGACCGCCGGTGGGCTCTGCTCGCGGGCCCACCCGACGACCGCGCCGGGCGTTCCCGTTTCCACGCCGTTGGACATGGTGATCACCTCGCGGGGTAAGGGCGTTACGGGAGACGGGCCCGGCCGGTCTCCTGCCGCCCGGGCCCGTCCGCTACCTGACGACGTGGCGCCGGAACCAGCTCACGATCACCGAGACCCCATCGCCGGTCACCATGCCGACATGGTCTCCGGGCACCGGCACGACCGGCATCCGGTCGCCGAGCAGCCGCCGCCACGGCAGCTCGGGGTGCGGCGGATAGGGCGGTACGGTCTCGGAGGCGCGGAAGTACACCACGTCGCCGTCGTACGGACCCGGCACGTGGGCGTAGAGCGCCGCGGTGTGGGCCCGCCAGACCCCCAGGACGGTGTCGACGTCCAACACGTCGAAGTCGGCCGGCACCTGGTCCGCGGCTCGGGCCGCCGTCAGGACGTGGATCAGTCGTTGCCGGGGTGGCATCGTCCGCAGCAGCTCGGCGGTGGCCGGCGTTCCGTCGGCGAACGCGGCCGCCATGAGTTCGGCGTCGTCGGCGAAGCGTTTCGGCACCTGCCCCGGGCCCGGGCTGTCCAGCAGGGCGACCAGCACGGGCGGCCGGCCCCGGGCGGCGAGCAGTCGGGCCATCTCGTAGGCGATGTTGCCGCCCATGCTCAACCCGGCCAGCACGAACGGCCCGGCCGGCAGATGTCCGAGCAGCGCGGTCACGTGGTAGTCGGCCAACGCGGCGATGCTGTCGCAGGGCTCGCGTTCGCCCTCCACGCCCGGTGCCTGCAGACCCAGCACCAGTCGGTCCCGGCCCAACTCGTTCGCCAGTTCCCCGTACAGGAAACAGGTCCCGCCGACCGGATGCACCAGCACCACCGGCACACCGCCGCCGGACTCCGGCCCCGACTGCAGCCGGAGCACGGTGGGGACGTCGGGCTGCGCGTCCCGTCGCGCCGCGAGTCGGACCAGCTCCTCGGCCAGCGTGGCCACCGTGGGCTGCTCGGCCAGGATCGACATCGGCAGCCGTAGCCCCCACTCGGCGCCGATCCGGGCCACCACCCGGGCGACCTGCAGCGAGTGCCCGCCGAGATCGAAGAAGTCGTCGTGTACGCCGAGCCGCTCGACGCCGAGCGTCTCCGCCCAGATCGCCGCGACCCGCTCCTCCGCCGGGTTGCGCGGCTCCACCACCGGACCGCCGGAGTCCGCCGGTGGGGCGGGCAGCGCCCGACGGTCCAACTTGCCGTTGACGGTGACCGGCAGGGCGGGCAGCACCACGATCGCGGCCGGCACCAGGTAGCGCGGAAGAGTCTCCCGCAGCGCCTCCCGCAACCCGACCGGATCCGGGTCCACGCCCGGTTCCGCGACCACGTAGCCGACCAGACGCCGGTCGCCCGGTCGATCCTCGCGGACCAGCACCGTGGCCGCCGCCACCCCGGGGCGCGCCGAGAGCGCCGCCGCGGCCTCACCCGGCTCGATCCGGAATCCCCGGATCTTCACCTGGTCGTCGAGGCGGCCGTGGTACTCCAACGTGCCGTCCGGACGCCACCGGGCCAGGTCACCGGTGCGGTAGAGCAGCCCGTCCGGCCGCCACGGGTCGGGGACGAAACGCTCGGCGTCCAACTCCGGCCGCTCGTGGTACCCGAGGGCGACGCCGGGGCCGCCGACGACGAGTTCCCCCACCGCGCCGTCCGGCACCGGGTCGAGGCCGTCGCCGAGGACGTACAGGTCGGTGTTGCCGATCGGGATGCCGATCGGTACCGACGGCGCGTCCGGATCGAGGTGCCGGATGTGGTGCCAGGCCGCGAACGTGGTGGTCTCGGTCGGGCCGTACCCGTTGAGCAGCCGGCCCGGCGCCGCACCGGCCAGCACCGTCCGGACCAGCGGAGCGTCGAGCGCCTCACCGCCGACGATGACCGTCCCGACTCCGGCGAAGGCGTCGGGCCGGACCCGTACGGTCTCGTTGAACAGGGCGGTGGTGAGGAACATCGCGGTGACGCCGAGCCGCTTCAGCGCGTCGGCCAGGGCGTCCGGGGCGAGCAGGGTCTCCCGGTCGACGATGGTCAGCTCGGCGCCGTTGACCAGGGCACCCCAGATCTCGAAGGTGGCGGCGTCGAAAGCGGTGTTCGACAGTTGGGCCACCACGTCCCCGGGGCGCAGCGGCGCGAAGTCGCTGCCGTGCACCAGACGGACGATCGCCCGGT
Organism: Plantactinospora sp. B5E13; assembly: GCF_039871775.1. Lineage (NCBI taxonomy): Bacteria > Bacillati > Actinomycetota > Actinomycetes > Micromonosporales > Micromonosporaceae > Plantactinospora > Plantactinospora sp. B5E13. Next base: position 127,147 of record NZ_JBDPLT010000005.1, on the reverse strand, counting down.
GTGGCACCCGGACGGCCTTCGGCGTCCCCGTCGAACCCGACGTGTACATCAGGTAGGCCAGGTCGTCGGGGCCGGTCCGGACAGCGTCCGGGCAGGTCGTCGTCGACCCCGGCGTGGCGCCCAGCACGTCTGGAGCCGGCGTCTGCGGGATGACGGGTGACACCGGTGTGTCCGGGGTGTCGGCGTCGAACGGCAGCAGGAGGTCGGTCGGCGTGCCGTCCAGCAGGTCGTGCAGCGCGGTCGTGGTGACTACCAGGGAGGCGCCCGAGTCGCGGACCATGAACCGCAGCCGGGCCGGCGGGAAGGCCGGGTCGAGCGGCACGTACGCCGCTCCGCTGTGCAGCACGGCCAACGCCGCCACCACGAACTCGGGCGAGCGCTCCAGCAGCAGTCCGACCCGGTCGCCGGGGCGTACCCCGGCCGCGGCGAACCGCGCCGCCAGCGTCGTCGCGGCTGTCTGCAACTCGGCGTACCGGATCAGCCGGTGCCCGGAACGGATCGCCACCGCCTCCGGTGTGACCGTGGCCCTGGCCGTCACCAGCGCGTTGACGGTCAGACCGGCGACCGGTGGGCCACCCCGGCGTCCCCGGGCCAGTATCCGGTTCCGTTCGGGCGCCGGGAGCAGCACGCCCGGCCCCGCCGGCGCGAACGGGTCGGCCGCGATCGCGGCGAGCACGGTCAGGTGAAGGTCGACCAGGGCGTCGGCCTGCTCGTCGCAGAGTTCTGCCCGGTTGCTCGCCACGTGCAGGGCGAGGGTGCCGTCGAACTCCCGGACCAGGTGCACCACGAGTGTCAGGTCGGTTTCCCCGTAGACCGACGGCGTGCCCACCGGGTCGAACCGGCCGGCGGCCCGGACCTGCTCGTACACGTGGAAGTCGTTGAAGTTGAGCAACGTGTCGAACAGCCGGCCTCCGGCACGCTGGATCAACGCCAGCGGATGCCGCCGGTGGGGCAGCATCGCGCGTTCGGCGTCGAAGGTCGCGCGGACCCGGTCCGCCCAGGTGCCCGGCCGCAGCCGACGAGGTAGCGGCACGGTGTTGAGGAACAGACCCAGCGTCCGTTCGGCGCCGGGCGACTCCGGGCGGCCGTTGGTCGCCAGCCCCACCGCCACCTCCGTCCGGCCCGTCGCCAGGGCGACGGCCGTGACGTGTGCCTCCACCACCACGCTCTTCAGCGGCACCCCGATGCTGGCGGCGGCCCGGGTGAGACCCGCCGCCACCTGCGGGTCGAGGCCCACCCGCACCAGGCGCACCCGTTCACCGCCGGCCGGCGACGGCCGGCGCCACCGGGGCAGCGGGCTGCCGGTCGTGTCGGCCAGCAGGTCCGCCCAGAAGGCCCCCGCCTCGGGATCGGCCGCGGCGGCCTGTTCGGCGGCCACGTAGTCGCGGAACGGCTGGACCGGGTCGGGCAGCACCCTGGGCGAGTTGTCACAGGCCGCAAGGTGTCGGTCCACGAGTTCCGCCACCAGCGACGACGCGCTCCAGCCGTCGAGTACGGCGTGGTGGAAGCTGAGGGTGAGCTGGGTCTGCTCGTCCGGTAACCGGTGCAGGTGTATCCGCAGCAGCGGTGCCTGACTCCAGTCGAAGGGACGACGCCGTTCCGTCTCGAACAGCTCGACGAGGAACGACTCCCGCTCGGGCTCCGGCAGTGCGCGCAGGTCGGCCAGCTCGACCGGCACCGTCACCTCCGCGTGGACCAACTGCATCGGCACCGAGAAGGTCGCCAGGTCGAAGGAGGTACGCAGCACCGGGTGGGTGGCGAGACAGTCCCGCGACGCCGCCACGAACGTCTCGGGTTGCCAGGGCAGCCGGACCCGGACGGAGAAGACCTCGTGGTATGTGGATTCCCCCGGCCGGTACGAGCCGTGGAAGAGCATGCCCCGCTGCAGGTAGGTCGCCGGGTAGGCGTCCTGGAGGCCGTCCGGCAACCTCGCCCGGTCGCCGGCGCACAGCAGCCCGAAGGTTTCCGGGCCGGTCGGCTCGGCCGTCGATTCCGGGGCGGCCCCGGCCGGGCGCAGCCGGGTCGCCACCGCGGCGAGGCCGCGTACCGTCGGGTGGCTGAACATGCGTGGCACGTCCAGCCCCAGGCCGGCGGCCCGGGCGGGACCGATCACCTGCAAGGCCCGGATGGAGTCCCCACCCAGTTGGAAGAAGTTGTCGGTCGCGCCGACAGTGGTCAGCCCCAGCACGTCGGCCCAGATGTCGGCGAGGGTCCGTTCGGCACCGGGGGCCGGCGGGACCGGCTCACCCGTGGCGAACACGGGCGCCGGGGCCGGCAGCGCCATCCGGTCAAGTTTGCCGTTCGGCATCAACGGCAGCGCGTCCAGGGTGACCAGCGCCGAGGGAACGTGCCCGGGGGGCAGTTCGGCGGCGAGCGCGGCCTGCAGCGAGGCCGGCACACAGTCCGCGTCCGGGGTGGGGACCACGTATCCGACCAGCCTGGGTGGGCCGTCGCCGTCAGTCCGGGCCACCACGGCCGCGTCGGCCACGCCCGGTTGGCGCAGCAGTGCCGCCGTCACCTCACCGGGTTCGACCCGCTGACCGCGGATCTTGACCTGGTCGTCGAGCCGGCCCAGGTACTCCAGCGATCCGTCCGCGCGCCACCGGACGCGGTCGCCGGTGCGGTACACCCGCCCGCCGTCGTGTCCGGAAAACCGTTCCGCGGTGAGTTCGGGTCGATTGAGGTAACCCATCCCCACCTGCATGCCGCCGATGCACAGTTCGCCCACCCCGCCCACCGGAACCGGGCGCATCCGCTCGTCGAGCACGTGCGCCACGGTGTTCCAGACCGGGCGTCCCATCGGCACGGTTGTCGAGTCGCGGTCCGGGTCGTACTGGTGGGCGGTCACCTCGATGGCCGTCTCGGTGGGGCCGAACAGGTTCCACAGCCTGACCCCGGGGTACCGGTCGACGACCCGTCGGGCGAGACCGGCCGGGAGTGCCTCGCCGCTGCAGATCACGTGTCGCAGCGACGGCAGGTCCGCCGACGCCGGCTCGTCCAGGAACGGGGCGAGCATGGAGGGTACGAAGTGGACGATGGTGACGCCGTGCCCGGCGATCAGCGCGGCCAGCCGTGCCGGGTCCCGGTGCGCGCCCGGTTCGGCCAGTACGAGCCGGGCGCCGGTCAGCAGCGGGGTGAAGAGTTCCGGCACGGAGACGTCGAACGAGAACGGGGTCTTCTGCAGCAGTACGTCGTCCGGCCCGATGCCGAGAGCCGAGACTCCCCAGCGCAGCCGGTTCAGTACCGCCCGGTGACTGTTGAGCGCACCCTTCGGGCGGCCGGTCGATCCCGAGGTGTAGATGGCGTACACCGGGTCGTCCGGGCCGGCCGGGCACGGGGGGAACGAGGCCGTCGACGACCGCAGGTCGGCCCCGGTCACCTCGAACACCGGCACCGTCCCGGCACCGAGCCGGTCCCGCAGCCCCGGCTCGGTGACGACGGCCACCGGTGCGCTGTCGTCGAGCACGAGCCGGGTACGCGCCGGCGGGTGGTCCGGATCCAGTGGTACGTAGGCCGCCCCGCTGGCCGCCACGGCGAGCAGTGCCACCGGTAGCGGCCGACCGCGTCGCAGGCAGACCGCCACCCGTTGGCCCGGCCCGGCGCCCGCCGCCCGGAGTCGCGCCGCCAACGCCCCGGCCGCCGCCAGCACCTCGCCGGCGGTGCTCGTGCCGGTGCCGTCGACGAGCGCGACCGTGTCGGGACGGCTTCCGGCCTGGTCCGCGACCGCCCGGGCGAGGGTCTCCGCGGCCATCGGCACGGTGTCGCCCTGCCAGGAGCCGATCATCTCCTCCTGCTCGGGCGAGAGAACCGGCAGGTCGCCCACGGCCACGTCCGGGTCACGGGTCGCGTTACGGGCCAGCGTGACGAGGCTGTCCAGCAGCCGTCGTACCGACTCGGGCGCGAAGATCGCCGAGGCGTACTCCAGCAGCAGTTCGGTGCCGGTGGCGGTGTCGCAGGTTTCCAGGGTCAGGTCCAGCTTGGCGTACCGCCGTGGCACCTCGAGCGGCACGGCGACGATGGCGGGGAGGTCGAGCCGCGGATGGGGCGCCCGGTGGGTGTACATCACCTGCACCAGCGGGGCGCGGCTCAGGTCGCGGGAGAGCCCCAGATCCTCGATGATCGCCTCGAGCGGGACGTCCTGCTCGCCGTATGCCTGTATGCAGGTGTTCCGGACGCTCCGCACCAGCTCGCGGACGGTCGCCCCGCGATCCACCCGGATCCTGAGCGGCAGCACCGAGACGAACATGCCGACCAGGTCCTCGGCGTCCTCCGGGCGGTTCTCGGCGGGCATCCCGACGACCAGGTCGTCGGTGCCGGTCCAGCGGGCCAGCAGCAGGGCGTAGAGCGCGAGCCACACCATCGGCACCGTGCCGCGTTCCGTGCGGGCCAGCTCGGCCACCGCCCGGCGCAACCCGATCGGCACCGTACGCCGCAGCGTGGCGCCGGTGTCCGGCAGCACCCGTGGCCGGGGGTGGTCGACCGGCACCGCCAGCACCCCGGAGGAGCCGGCCAACTCGGCCCGCCAGAACTCCCGGCCGGGCTCGGGGCGCTGCTGCGCCGACCGCAGGTGCCCGGCGAAGCCATGGGCCGGCGTCAGTGGTCGCGGGGTCTGTTCGGCGCCGAGGTCGGCGAGGACGACCTCCAGCCCGCGGCCGTCCACCATGGCATGGTGCGCGGTGAGCACGATTACGTGCTCCTCCGGCCCGGTCCGCAGGACCCGGGCCCGAACCAGGGGCGGCCTGGCCAGGTCGAACGGAGTTTCCGCCTCGCGCAGCAGCGCGTCGTCGACCAGGCGTCGCCGCTCGGCCTCGTCGTGGCCGCTGATGTCCTCGACGACCAGCGGGATCGGTCTCGCCGGATGGAGCACGACGTGCAGACCGTCGTCGGGTAACGCCATCCGCAGTGCGTCGTGTCGGTGCACCGCACGGTCGAGTGCGGACCGCAGGCCCGCCAGGTCCAACGGGCCGTCCAGCCGCCAGGCCACCGGTATGAGGTAGGTGCCGGTGCCGCCGTGCAACCGTTCGGAGAAGACCATCCGCCGTTGGGCGGCCGAGGCCGGCACCGTCTCTGGAGAAGCTGTTTCCGGCACATCCGGCCGTGCTTGCAGCACACGCTGACGGTCCATGTCAAGCCCCCGTTGCTCTCCTCGGACGTGATCACTATTGCATAGATAGTCGAGCTTGACGAGAAGGCAAAGACCGTCCGGACAGGACGGTGACGCGGCGCCGCCACCGGTGGCCGGACCCGGTGGCGACGCACGACAACGCTCCCGTCAGCGGCCATCGCCCGGACCTGTGCCGTACGGGCCGCGGCCCCGACTACCCCGTCATGTCGATTTTCAGCAGGTCGACCTGGCCGAACAGGTCCAACTCGACGTCGCGGACCTGCGCGGAGTGGCCGTAGTTGTTCTGCCCGAACCGCAGCGGGATCACCGGCATGTCCCGGACGAGGATCTCCTCGGCCTGCTGGTACTTCGTGATCGCCTCGGTCTGGTTCGGCGCGGCCACGCCCTCCTCGACCAGCCGGTCGAAGTCGGGGTTGCTGTAGCCGTAGTAGTTCGACGACCCGTTGGTGGTGTAGAGCGGACCGAGGTAGTTCTGCATCGACGGATAGTCCATCGACCAGCCGAGCCGGAACATCCCGACCGGGGTCTTCTCCTCCAGTTTGGTCAGCAGGTCGGCGAACCTCGGCTCGGCGGTGCCGAGGCACTCCACCCCGAGGTTGTTGCGGAGCTGGTTGCAGGTCGCGTCGATCCACTCCTTGTGGCCGCCGTCGCCGTTGTACGAGATCTGCAGGCGTGCTGGACCGCCCGCAGCCTGGTACGCCGCCTTCGCCCGGGCCGGATCGAACTGGCACGCCTCGCCACAGGTGTCCGGCCGGGCGCCCGCCACCGCCGGGGAGACGAAGGACCGGGCCGGCGTCTGGGTGTCCTTGAAGATGGTCCGGACGATCTCGTCGCGGTCGATCGCCATCGAGATCGCCTTGCGCACCTCGGGCCGGGCGAACTCCGACTGGAACGTCGGGAAGGCGAGGAACTGGAAGGACGACAGCGGGCTGCGCCGGAACCGGTCGCCGAGATCGGTCGGCGCGCTGCTGATGTTCTCGGTCGAGATCTGTCGTACCACGTCGAGGTTGCCGGCGACCAGGTCGGCGTACTCGGCGGGCAGCTGCTGGTAGATCTGGAACACCACCCCGCCGATCTTCGGCTTGGCCCCGGCGTACGCCTCGTACCGCTCCACCTCGATCCGGGAGTCGTGCTGCCAGGTGCCCTTCATCCGGAACGGACCGTTGCCGATCAGCGCCTCCTCGAAGCCCTCCTTCAGCACCCCGTCGGAGGCCCAGGCGGCGTTCGGCAGCGGGGCGAAGACGTGGTAGCCGAGCACCGACTTGAACTCGGCGAACGAACCCGAGAGCGTGATGGTGAAGGTGTGGTCGTCGATCTTGCGAAGCCCGGTCAGCTTCCGGGCCTTCGGTTCGGGTGCCCGTTGCGGCCCGTCGCCGTCCGGGTCGGGTGACTGCAGGTCGTCGTACCCGGCGATCTTCTCGAAGAAGTACGAGCCGCCGTTGCCGTTCGGCCCGTACGCCGCGTGGTGCCAGGCGTTGAGGTAACTGTCGGCGGTCACCGGCTCGCCGTTGTGGAAGGTGAAGCCCTGCTTCAGGCGTACCGTCCAGAGGACGTTGTCGGTCGACTCGATCGACTCGGCGGCCACCTCCACCGGCCGCCGGTCGGCGTCGAACTCGACCAGTGGGGTGAAGAGCGCGGCGAGCACCTGGGCGCCGGCGCTCTCGGTGGTGTTCGCCGGCAGCAGGTGCTGCGGCTCGACAAGTCCGATTCGGACCGTACCGCCACCCGGATCGGTGGGATCGTCACCGCTGTCGCTGCACGCCGTGGCGGCGAGGACCACGGCGAGCGCCACCGCTACGGCCCGGCCCGGGCGTCGCCCCGGACCCTTCGAGGTCAGGCGTCTGGATACCGGCATGGGGCAGCCTCCTTCACAGATCGCCGCCGACGCGACCGCGGGCGCCGGCGGCGGCGCCGCGCCTCGCGCGGCAACGTCCCACCAGTTACGAGCCGGTCGACCCGGTTCGGCAATGCTTTTGGCCGAGGCCAAACCATCCGGGAGACCGACAACTGGGGGTCGGGGCGACAGCGTCTCGTGATCAGAGCGCGACGGTACCGCCGGGCGACAGCCGTCCGGCAGGAACGGCGACCGCGTCGACGCGAGGTGGAGGTGGTGATGATCCGGATCTGGTTGGGGCCCGACGACATCGCCCGGACCCGGCTCGCCCCGGCCCCGCTGCCGCTGCACGAGATCCTGGTCAGCCTCGCCACCGCACCCGTCGTCGACGACCCGGAACTGGCCCGGCTGCTGCGTGACCTGCGCCCCGGCCGGGTGGGGCCGACCCGGGACGGCGGATTCGGCGGGCGCGGCAACAGTGCGGACCCGGGTACCGCCCACCTGCTCGCTCCGCTGCCCGAGGAGCCCAGCCTCGAGCGCGCGCTGACGTGGCTGGTCACGAACTCGACCTGCCGGAGCCGGGCGGCCGCCGTCCGGGCCTACTACGAGCGCGGGGTGGCCGGTGAACTCGCCGCCTGGGAGTCGGTCGTCCGGCTCGACGTCGCCGAGCGGAGCCGGTCGCTGGCCACCGGTGGGGTGGAGACCCTGCTGGGTCTGCTCGACCCGTCGGCGGCCTGGCGTAGCCCGGTGCTCGCCGTCGCGTCCCCGGTCGACCTCGACGTTCGGCCGGAGGGCACCGGACTGGTACTGGTGCCGTCCGTCTTCGCCCGCCACCTCTGGGTCGGCAACCAGCCGGATCCGGCCGTCGTGGTCTTCCCGGTGCGTCGCCCGCGTGCGGTGCGCAACGGCCGGGCGGCGGAGGCCCACCCGGTGCGGGGCCGGTCCGGGGGATGCGGCCGACCCGACGAGCCGCGTCGGAGCGGGCCACCCGTCCCGGCGTACGCCCCGGAAGCCGCCGACCCGCTCATCGCGCTGCTCGGTCGGTCCCGGGCCGCGGTGCTGCGGGCCGCCCTGGTCGGGGCGAACACCACCGACCTGGCCCGGCGGGCCGGGATCAGCACCCCGTCCGCGTCACAGCACGCGAGTGTGCTGCGCGACGCCGGACTGCTCCGGACCACCCGGCACGGCAGGGCCGCACACCACACACTCACCCCGCTGGCCCGGGCGCTGCTGACCGGGTACGAGACCCCGGTCCGCCGTTGAACCGTGACCCCGGGCCGTCGGCCTGGTGCGGGACCGGGGCGGCCGGCCGGGAACGGTCCCGACCGGCCGGCACGGCAGGCTCAGCCGGGCAGTCGCGGGCCGGCGGCGCGCTGGGCGTCCAGCCACTCCTCGACCTCGTCGGCGCGACGCGGCAGCCCCGCCGACAGGTTGACCGCACCGTCCGCGGTGACCAGTACGTCGTCCTCGATCCGGATCCCGATGCCGCGCAGTTCCGCCGGAACGAGTTCGTCCTCGGGCTGGAAGTAGAGCCCGGGCTCGACGGTCAGCACGTAGCCCTCGCCGAGGGTGCCGTCCCGGTACTGCTCCTTGCGGGCGTTGGCGCAGTCGTGCACGTCCAGGCCGAGCATGTGACCGAAGCCGTGCAGCGTCCACCGGCGGTAGAGCATCGACTGCTCGTCCATCGCCTCGTCCACGCTGACCGGCAGCAGCCCCAGGTCGGCGAGGCCCTCGGCGAGCACCCGCATGCAGGTACGGTGCACGTCCTTGAACGTCACGCCCGGCCGGATGACGTCGATCCCGGCCTGCTGCGACGCGTACACGATGTCGTAGACCTGCCGTTGCAGCGGGCTGAAGGTGCCGGAGACCGGGACCACCCGGGTGACGTCGGCGGTGTAGAGGTTCCGGCCCTCCACCCCCATGTCCATCAGCAGCAGCTCACCCGGCCGGGTGTGGCCGGTGTTGCGGATCCAGTGCAGGATCGTGGCGTGCTCGCCGGCCCCGACGATCGAGCTGTAGCCGACGTCGTTGCCGTCGTGCCGGGCGCGCAGCCCGAAGACGCCCTCCAGCAGCCGTTCGGCGACCGGCCGGTCGGCGGGCAGGATCCGGGCGACGTCCTCGAAGCCGCGTACCGTGGCGTCGATCGCCTCCTGCAGCTGGCTGATCTCCCACTCGTCCTTGACCAGCTTGTGCTCGGAGATGACCGCGGCGAGTTCCCGGTCCCGGCCGAGCCGGGCAGCCGGGTCGCCGTCGGCCTGCCGGGGCTCGTACGCCCGGACGGCGCCGTCGACCGACGGGTCCAGGCCCCGCAGCACCCGGGTGCGACCCGGTGCGCAGTCGGCCAGCGCGTCGGCGAGTTCGGTCAGCGGCCGGGTCTCGATGCCGAGTTCGGTGGCCTTCTCAGCCAGCGTGTGCCGGCGGCCGACCCAGAGTTCGCCGTCCCGGCTGCGGAAGAACTCGTCGTTCTCCCGGGACGACCGGGGGCGCATGTAGAGCACCGCGTCGTGCCCGGAACCGTTCGGCCGCATCACCAGCACACTGTCCGGGTCGTGGTCACCGGTCAGGTAGACGAAGTCGCTGCCGGGACGGAACGGGTATCCGGTGTCGTTGGCGCGTACCTTCTCCGGGCCGGTCGGGACCACCAGCGTCTCGCCGGAGAACGCGGCCGACAGCGCCGCCCGGCGCTTGGCGTGGTTCGGTACCTCGGGCCGCGGACCGACCGGCAGCGTGCTGTCCTGCCAGCCCTGCCGCATGAAGGCGAGGAACTTCTCCGGGAAGTCCGGGTCGTGTGACTCGGTCCGCGCCGTGTCGGTCTGCGCCGCCGAGGTCTGCGCCTCCTCGGCCGGCGCCGTGCCGACCGGGGCCGGCGCTGAGCCGAACTGCGCCGATTCGGTCCGCGCCGGCTCCGACGTGATGTCGGTCCGCTCGTCTGACATCGCCGCTCCTCCCTGCTGCCGGCCGGGTGTCCCGGCCGCTCGACCCGCCCCGGACTGGTCGAGCCCGGCGTCGGGGTGTTGATCACGCACCCTGCCTGATGCGACCGTACCGCGCCGGGGCGGCCGTCGGCGTATGGGCGTACGGGGGCCGCGTGTGCCGGCGGTGCCGGCACGCCCGTGGGGCCCGCGTGGAAAGATGACCGCCATGTGCGGACTCCTGGCCTTCTTCAGCGCGCACGGCAACGCCGGCGCACACCGCGACGCCCTGGCCGGCGCGTTGGAATGCCTGCACCACCGAGGACCGGACGAGACCGGTGTGGAGGTGATTTCGACCCCGGACGGGTACACCGACGCCGTTTTCGCGCACAAGCGCCTGTCGATCATCGACGTGGCGCTCAGCCACGAGCCGCTGCCGTACGCGAACGGCCGCTACCTGCTGACCTTCAACGGCGAGATCTACAACTACATCGAGCTGCGGGAGGAGCTGGCCCGCAACTACGGCGCGCAGTTCGCCACCCAGGGCGACGGCGAGGTGATCGTCGCCGGCTTCCACTACTGGGGAGAACAGGTCCTCAACCGGCTGCGGGGCATGTTCGCCTTCGTGATCTGGGACCGGCAGCTCCGCCGGGCCTTCGGCGCCCGGGACTACTTCGGGATCAAGCCGCTGCACTACCTGCAGACCCGGGACGGGGTCTACCTGGCGTCGGAGAAGAAGGCGCTGCTGCCGTTCGCGCCGTCGGCGCACCACGGCGACGCCGGGGTCGACCACGCCAACCTGTCGCACTACCTCACCCTGCAGTACGTGCCCGAGCCCGGCACCCTGCACCAGGGCATCAACCGGATCGGGTCGGGGGAGTACCTGACCTGGTCACCGGGGCAGCAGATCGAGATCCGCCGCTGGTACCGGCCGGTCTTCCGGCCCGCGCCGGTGCCGGAGCCGGAGCGGCTCTACCACCAGATCCGGGAGACGCTGCGGGAGAGCGTCCGGATGCACATGCGGGCCGACGTGCCGGTCGGCGCCTTCCTCTCCAGCGGTATCGACTCGACCGCGGTGGTGGCGCTGGCCCGGGACTTCAACCCGAACATCCTGACCTTCACCGTCGGCTACGACGTGCCCGGCTACTCGGAGATCGAGGTGGCCCAGGACTCCGCGCGGCACCTCGGGGTCACCACCATCCCGACCAAGATCGGGCCGTACGACATGATCAACGCGCTGCCGAAAATCGTCTGGCATCTGGACGACCCGGTGGCCGACCCGGCCCTGGTGCCGCTCTACTTCGTGGCGAAGAAGGCCGCCGAGCACGTCACGGTGGTCCTCTCCGGCGAGGGCGCGGACGAGTTCTTCGGCGGTTACACCATCTACCGGGAGCCGCTCTCGCTCGGCGCGGTCAACGGCCTGCCCGGCGGGGTGCAGAAGGGCCTGCGGGCGGTCTCCAAGGCGATCCCGCAGGGGGTCAAGGGCAAGAGCTTCCTGGAGCGCGGCACCACCCCGATCGAGCAGCGCTACTACGGCAACGCCCGGATGTTCACCGAGGAGGAGAAGCAGCACCTGCTGCGCCGGTACGACCCCTCGGTGCGCTACACCGACGTCACCGCGCCGATCTACGCCGAGTGCACCGAACTCGACGACGTCACCAAGATGCAGTACGTCGACCTCTACACCTGGCTGCGTGGCGACATCCTGGTCAAGGCGGACCGGATCTCGATGGCGCACTCGCTGGAGGTGCGGGTGCCGTTCCTGGACCGGGACGTCTTCGAGGTCGCCGCCGGTATCCCGGTGGACCTGAAGCTGCCGCCGCGCTCCGACGCCACCAAGTACGCGATGCGGCAGGCGCTCAACGGCGTCGTCCCGCCGGCCATCGTGAACCGGCGCAAGCTGGGCTTCCCGACCCCGACGCGGGTCTGGCTGGCCGGCGAGATGTACGAGTGGGCCCGGCACGTCTTCTCCATCTCCGGCGCCGGTGACCTGCTCGACCTCTCGTACGCGATGCGGCTGCTCGACGAGCACAAGCGCGGCGAGGCGGACCACTCCCGCAAGGTCTGGACGGTGCTGGTCTTCTGCATCTGGCACGCGATCTTCGTGGCCAAGACCCTCGACCCGGGGATCGAGCGCAACCAGTCCGCCCTGCTCACCAAGCCGGTGGTCGGCTCGATGGTCCGCTGACGCGCGGCGGGAAGCGGACCGCCCGACGGGGGAACTCCGGACACGGGACGGGCCCGGTGCCATCGGCACCGGGCCCGTCGCGTTGTGCGGTGGTGGTTACGGGCTGCTGCAGGTCGGCGTCGGTACGGCGTTCGTACCGCCGCTGACGTTGCCGACGAAGCCGAACGTGGCACTCGCCCCTGGGGCGAGGCTGCCGTTGTGTCCGACGTTGCGGACCGTCACCGAGCTTCCGCTCTGGGTGTGCTGGCCGTTCCACAGGCTGCCGATGGTCTGGCCATTGGCGAAGGTCCAGCTGGTGGTCCAACCACTCAGCGCCGAGGTGCCGGAGTTGCGGACGGTGACGTCGGCCTGGAAGCCGCCGGACCAGTTGCCGGTGAGCTGGTAGCTGGCGGTGCAGGCGGCCGACCCGGCTGGCGGGGTGGTCGGCGGGTTGCCCGGGGGAGTGGTGGGCGGGTTGCCCGGCGGGGTGGTGGTCGGCGGGTTGCTGGGCCCGCCGTTGCCCGAACCGATCCCGGTCACCTCACCGTTGCCGCCGTCGAACGTGACGTCGGAGCAGCCGAAGAAGTTCTCCTGGCTGTCCGAGCGGACCCAACGCGAGTAGATGATGTGCCGGCCGCTCTTACCGGTCGGCAGCCGACCGCTGAAGTAGTAGTGCCCGTCGTTGCTGCCGACCGCCCCGCGCTGCGGCGGGTTGGTCACGGTCAGGAACGGCGTCGACTCCAGGCTGCTCCAGGCCAGCGGGCTGTTCGGGTTGAACCCGTCCCGGGTCACGTAGAAGTAGAACGTGCCGGGGTGGTGGGCCCAGTTGCTGTACCGGAACTCCATGGTGGCGCCGGCGGTCAGGTGGGTCAGCGGCCAGTCGTTGCGGGCCAGGTTGAAGCCGCTGAACGAGGTGTTGCCGCCGCTGCACAGCTGCCCGTCCGGGACGAATCCGGTGGTCCGGCCCCCCGCGTCGGAACGCAGCACGCTGAACCAGTTGTAGAGCGTGTTGGCACCGCTCTGCGCCACCGCGGCCGAGCAGGCCGGGTTGTTGGGGATGATCTGACCGGTCGGGCTGAGCCCGTCCCGCCAGCAGAGGAAGGTACGACTGCCGGGCGTCATGGCGGCACCGTGGGCGCTGGCGGGAGCGGAATTGACCACCGTGATGACACCGGCGGCCAGCGCGGCCACGGCACCGAGGACCGCGATCCTGCGTAGACGTTTCACCGAGTTCTCCTTCGTGGGGGCAGTGCCGCAGTCGCGTGGGACGGCGCTGCGGACAACCTGCGGGGGACCCTCGCGGGCGCCCGCGTCCGACACTGCGCGCTGTCGTCGAGCTGCCCCGGCGAAGGTGGTGGGCTGGTATCCGCCGGAGGCAGGTGGCGACGGGGCGCACAGTCCGATCACGGATGTGTGTGCCCTTCGCGTGGCCCTGCCGGCACCCGGCACAGCGCGTCAGCCCCCGCACTGGCTCGGTACGCGCTATCGCATCACGGATCGACGCCGGATGCAATAGGTAACTTTCGATGGGGAAATTCCACCGGTTCGGTACCGCTCGATCTCAGTACCGCTCGACGAGGTGCTCCCGCCCGGCCGGCGGGTCGTACGGCGTGGGCCAGAACTCCGTGATCCGGTTGATCAGCCCGTCGTCGTCGAACTCGAAGAAGGAGAGGGCCGCCAGCTCCGACCCCTCGTACCCGACCCGGATCCAGGACGCCCCGTGTCGCCCCTCGCCGACCACCCGTTCCACGGTCACGTGCCAGTCGCCCGGGTACTCGATGTTGAACCGCAGGAACCGCTCCCGTCCCACGATCCGCTCCCGGGTCTGCGGCAGGTCGTAGACCACGTCCTCGCGCAGCAGGGCGCCGACCGCCGTCCAGTCCCGCCCCTCGCAGGCCGTCCAGTAGCGGGATACCGTCTCGGATTGTTTGATCATGGCGGCGGAGTATGTCAGGTCGGTGTGACAGGACCCGCCGGTGTGTCAGGGTCGGACTGTCGGTCGGGACAGGTCGTGGCCGGGCCCGCCCGGGCGTACGGTCGTCCGGTCGCGGCCGGCCGGTTCGGGAGGGCAGGCGGATGGGGTACGCGGTGGTGCTCGGCGAGGCGCTCGTCGACCTGCTGGACGGGGAGTGCGCCGGGGCGCCCGTCTACCGGCAGGCGGTCGGCGGGGCACCGCTCAACGTCGCGGTCGGGGTGGCCAGGCTGGGCGGAGCGGTGGAGTTCGTCGGCTCGCTCGGGGACGACGTACTCGCCGGACGGATCCGGGACCTGTTGAGTACGGTCGGCGTCGGCCAGCGTGGGGTGGTACGGCGACCGGTCGCCACCACCCTCGGGGTGGTCACCTTCGCCGGTGCCGAACCCGACTTCCGCTTCTACGGCACGCCTCCGTCGTACGGGCTGCTCGGGCCGGAGGAACTCGACGTACCGCTGGTGGAGGGCGCCGGGGTGCTCTACGCCGGCTCGATCGCGTTGCTCAGCCCACCCGTGCGGGCCGCCGCCCGGCGGGCCTGGGGGTTGGCGACCGGCTGGAAGGTCTTCGACCCCAACGTCCGACCCCGGCTGCTCGCGGACCAGTCCGCGGTCGACGAGTTGCGGGACGTGGTGGCCGAGTTCGCCGCCTCCGCCGACCTGGTGAAACTCAGTGTCGCCGACGCCGAGGTGCTCTACGGCGACGACGCCGGCGCACCACCCGCGCCGGGCGGCGGTGACCGCGACCGGGCGGCCGGCACTGACAGCGACCGGACGACCGGCAGGGCCGGCGACGGGATCGCCGAGCGCGCGGCGGAGCGGCTGCGCACCCTCGGTGCCGGCACGGTCGTGGTCACCGGCGGGGCCCGGGGCGCGCTGGTCTGGGCCGGACCGACCGGAGGCCCGGAGTGGCTGCCGGCGCCACCGGTCGACGCGGTCGACGCCACCGGGGCCGGCGACGCCGTGATGGCGGCGCTGGTCGCGGACCTGCTCGCCGATGGCCTGCCGGCGTATCCGGCCGGCTGGCGGGACCGGGTCGGGTTCGCGCTCCGGGTCGCCGGACTGGTCTGCGAGTCACCGGGCGGCGCGGTGGCGATGCCGACCCGGTCCGACGTCGCCCGCCGCTTCCCGGCCTGACCGCCGGTGAGCCGGCGCTTCCCGGCCTGACCGCCGGCGGGTCGCCTCCCGACGTGACCGGCCCGGGCGTTCCGACCGTTCCGACCGTTCGCCGGGCTGACCGGCTCAGGCGTCGCCGTGCAGCTCGGCGTAGCCACGCCGGACGGCGGTCAACGCCACCTCCGGACCGAACGGGGCGTGCCGGGCGAGCTGCTCGGCCGGCGAGTGGTCGGCGTCGCCGTCCCGGATCAGCCAGGCCAGCGCGGCCAGGTCCTCGTGCTGGGCCCGGACGAAGTCCGGGCCGACCACGGCGCCGTGCCCGGGGACCACCACCGACGCTGGCGTGCTGAGCCGGAGCAGCGCGGCGACCGTCTCCACCCACTCCAACGGGTACGCGTCCTCGAACGCCGGCGGCCCGCTCTCCTCGATCAGGTCACCGGCGACGAGGACGTCGGCGTCCGGGACCTGCACCACCAGGTCCCCGTCGGTGTGGCCCCGACCGAGATGACGCAGCAGCACCGGCCGGCCGCCGACGTCCAGCGTCGTTTCGTACGGCACGGGATGGGTGGGGGCGAGGATCCTCGTCCGAGCCACCTCGGTGGCGAGCGCCGGCTCGGCGGGCAGCACCTCGTCGTACGCCTGCCGGCGGACCAGCTCCGGCTGGTCGCGGAGCCGTTCGAGGGTCAGCGGGTGGGCGTAGACCGGACACGCCGGGTCGGCGGCCAGCGTGTGGTTGCCGAAGCAGTGGTCGAAGTGGTGGTGGGTGTTGACCACGACGAACGGGTCCGGGGTCAGTTCACGGGCGGCGGCGACGAGTTCGGCGGCCTGACCGGCGGTGGAGAGGGTGTCGACGACCAGCGCCGCCCCGTCCCCGACCACCAGGGTCACGTTCACGTCGAGCAGCGGCTGACGCAGGACGTACACCCGGTCGCCGACCTCGGTGAAGGTGGGGCTCATGCGGATCCGAGCGCGCGTTCGACGAACCGGTGGCGGTCGACCAGGACCCGTTCGACCCGGCCCTCGGCGACCGTCGTCGCGCCTTCGGTGACCGCGACCTCGAAGAGCAGGCGCCGACCGTCGACCTTGGCCAGCCGGGCCAGCGCGACGGCGGTCCGGCCGACCGGGGTCGGCACCCGGTGGTCGAGTTCGACCCGCATCCCGACCGTGGTCATCCCGGCCGGCAACCGACTCGCGGTGGCGGCGACCGTCGCCGCCTCGGCGAGCGCCAGCACCCGGGGCGTACCCAGCACCGGTACGTCACCTGAGCCGACCGCCTGCGCGGTGTCGGCGTCACCGACGGTCAGCTCGACCCGGGCGGTCAGGCCCGGCGGAAAGACACTCTCCGGCTGCGGCGGCGTCGGCCCCGCCCCGGACTGTTCCTGCTCCATGAGGCAGAGCCTAGGTCCTGTGGCGACCGGAATCCGCCGGGGACCGCCGACTCGGTCCCCGGGAGATTCCGGGTGGTCAGGGTCGGCGGAGCTGCTCGGCGGTGATCCGCTGGGTCAGCCAGGCCGGTACGGCGATCAGCACCAGCCCGGCCAGCAGCGCACCGGCGGCGAGCCAGAGCGTCGGGGCGACCCGGTCGAGTACCACCCCCACCCCGACGTCGAGCAGCCCGGCCAGCACGCTGGCCACGGTGACCGTGGCGAGGCTGGCCAGGACCAGCCCGATCACCAGCGGCAACGCCCCGAAGCCGAGTTCGCTGCCGGCGACGGTGCCCGGGCTGGTCCCGACCACCGCCAGGGTGGCGTTCTGCCGGCGCCGTTCCATGGTCCGGTCGACCGCGGCGGCGGCGAACGCGCCGATGCCGAGCAGGAAACTCACCACCAGCCCGGTGACCAGGAGGGTGACCAGCAGGTCGGCGTCGAAGCCCTGGCGGAGGTCAAAATCGCCGCTGAGGTATGCGGCCGGGGCGTGCGCGGCGAGCACCTGGGCGGCCCGGTCGGCGGTGCTCAGGTCGGTGGCGACCAGCAGTGGCCAGGGATCCGGAGTGGCCGACAGGGCGGCGGCGACCGGTGCCTGCCGGGTCACCAGCAGCGCGCCGGAGATACCGAGGTCGAACCGGTGATTCAGGTGCAGGGTCTGGTCCGGCACCGGGATCGTCGTACCGCCCTCGGTGACCACCTCGGTCCCCGGCTGCGGAACAGACCTGAACGAGAAGCCGTCGTCCAGCCGGTAGACCGCGCCGTCCCGGCAGGACTCGCCGGGGTCGAGCCGGTACAGGCCGGTCAGGTCGGCGCAGTCGCCGACCAGCAGGTTGCCGGGGACACCGCCCACCGTCGCCGGCACACTGCGCAGGTCGAGAATCTGCACCCCGGCCACCGCACGCAGCGGCCCGTCCGGTGCCGGTGCCGGACCGAGCAGCTGGTAGAGCCGGGCGTCCTTGGAAGCTCCGGGCGGGTACTCGGTCGGTACCAGGTCGCGGTCGTTGGCGATCAGGCCGACGCCGAGTGAGCCGAGCCCCACCACGTAGACGATCACGGTGAGCGCGGCGACCAGCCGGGGTGCGACCCCGGGTGCGTGCCGCAGCCGGGCAGCGGCCAGTTCCAGCCAGACCGGGGTGCCGGGCAGCCGCTCCAGCAGGGCGGCGAGCGCGTACCCGAGGGTCGGCAGGGCGAGCGGCAGGGCGAGCCCGGTCAACAGCAGCGAGCCGGCGAAGAGCAGGCCCTCCGGCAGCCCGGGACCGGTCCGGCCGAGCAGACCAGCCAGCACCGCGCCGACCAGACCGGCGACCAGCGGCCCGAGCCGCCACAGCCGGGGGCGGCCGGCCGGCGCGTCACGGCGTACCGCCAGCGGGTTGAGCCGGGCCGGCCGGGTGGCGAAGGTGCCGATCGCGACCGCGTAGCCGACGGCCAGGGCGAGCACGGCCGCGGTCACCGGTGCCGGTACGGCGACGTCGGCGGCGTACCAGTGCAACCGGCCGATCCGCCAGTTCTCGGACAGCGGGGTGAGCAGGAGGTAGCCGAGCAGGCCGAGCAGCGCGCCGCCGGCGGTGACCACCCCGGTCTCGACCGCGTTGACCAGGGTCGCCTGCCGGGCCGACACGCCGAGCAGTCGGAGTGCGGCGATCCGGCGGTCCCGGGTGGAGGCCGAGAGCCGGGCGCAGGTGGCCAGGAAGACGCCGAACGGGACCAGGACGAAGAGTCCGAAGGCGATGGCCAGCAGCCGGGCCGGGGTGAAGACGTCCGGTCCGGCGGACTGCGCGCCGAGGGCGTAGACCAGCGGGGCGCCGAACCCGGTCACCGGACGGTGTTCGTAGAACCCGACCGCATCGGGCGGCACCGGCACCGGCTCGGCGCCGACGTAGGCGAGGAGTTCGTCCGGGGCGAGCAGCCCGGCCGGGCCGACCGTGCCGATGATCCGCTGCGGGAACCGGCCGGCGGCCCGAGGGTCGGTGGTGATCAGGTCGCGCAGCGCGGGGGAGACCACAATCTCCCCCGGCCGGGGCAGCGCGGCGATGCCGGGCGGGCGTGGGCTGGTCGGGTCGGCGCCGATCACCGCGGTACGACGCAGTATCCGACCGTCGATCCCGTCCCCGATCTCGTGCATCCGCAGTGGGGACGGGCTGGTCCGGGTGTCGTCCCGGACCGCGGTACGCGCCTCGGCCCGTCCGTGCTGGGCGGCGGCCACCGAGACCGTGGCCAGGGACGCCAGCACCAGCAGTACGCCGAGCGCCGCCCCCGACGACATCAGCGCGGTCCGCAGCAGCCCACCCCGGCCGGAGCCGACCGACAGCCGCAGCCCGAGCCAGATCCAGCGCCGTATCGTCGTGCGGCCTCTCGGGCTGCCCGGAGACGGGGCGGTCACGCCGTCACCTGCCCGTCGCGCAGGAAGACGGTGCGGTCGGCGTACGCGGCGACCCGGGACTCGTGGGTGACCAGCACGACGGCGCTGCCCTCCTTGCGGGCCAGCCCGGTCAGTGCGTCCAGCACCACCTCACCGGCCGCGCTGTCCAACGCGCCGGTGGGTTCGTCGGCGAAGACCACCGCCGGCCGGTGCACCAGGGCCCGGGCCACCGCGGCGCGCTGCGCCTGGCCACCCGAGACCTGGCCGGGACGGCGGTCGGCCAGGTCGTCGACCTCGAGCAGCCGGAGCAACTCGGCGGCCCGGGTCCGCGCTTCGGACCGGGGTACGTCGAGCAGTCGCAGTGGCAGTTCGACGTTCTGCCGCAGGGACAGTTCGGGGACCAGGTCGCCGAACTGCAGCACGAAGCCGAACGAGCGCAGTCGCAGTCGGCTGCGGCGGCCGTCCGGCAGGTTGTCGATCCGTTGGTTGTCGAACGTGACCTCGCCCTGGTCCGGTCGCAGTATTCCGGCGAGTACGTGTAGCAGCGTCGACTTGCCCGAGCCGGACGGCCCCATGACGGCGACGATCTCGGCGGAGTCGACGGTGATCTCCGCGTCGTCCAGGGCGTCGGTCTGGCCGAACCGGAGGCTGAGGTGGCTGCCGTGCAGAATCACCGGGTCTCCTCGTCGGGGTGGGTGTCGGTGTCGGCTCGCTGGTCGGCGCGGTGCACCAGGGCGGCGAGTCGGTCGAGTCGGGCGACGGCGCCGTCGATCCACCTGAGGTCGGCGTCGAGGTGGTACATCTCGAAGTCCGCGTCGAGTTGGCTGATCAGGTCACCGGCCTGGCGGCTTGCCCGCATCTCACGCATCCGGGCCAGGTGGGCCTGGCGTTGCCGGTCGAGCATCGGCGCGGCGGGCCGGCCGCTGGAGAGCGCGATGAGGACTTTGGCGAAGAGCACCTTCCGGCTGCCGGTGACCTCGGGCACCTCCGGCTCGTCGAGCCAGCGTTCGAGTTCACCCACCCCGGCCTCGGTGATCGCGTACACGTGGCGGTCCGGGCCGACGCCGGACGCGACCCCGGCCAGCCCGACCAGACCCTCCTTGTCGAGTCGGCCGAGGGTGGCGTAGACCTGTGCGGATTTGAGCGGGCGACTGGCGCCGAACCACTCGTCGTAGCGCTGGCGCAGCACGTAACCGTGTTGGGAGTGGGGCTCGAGCAGGCCGAGCAGGATCCGGGAGACCGACATTGCGGCACAGTAGCAACTCGGTTGCTACGGTAGCAACCACGTTGCTACTTCGTCGGCTCGTCACCTTCCGCCGGTGGCTGTCCGGCAGGTCGGGGAGGTGATGGTCATGCCGAGATGTCCCTGTCTCGGCCCCCGGTTGGGGCGCCGTTAACCTGGACGGCGATGCACGCCACCGTCACAGACACCCCACCTGCCACGCCGCCCGGCGGCTCCGCGCCGGGCCGCCGCCGTCGGCTCGTCGCCATGTCGATCTGGGCGGTGGCCTTCGTCGCCTGCTGGCTGCTGATCGGGCTGCCCACCGACCCGCTCTACGCCTTCGCCTGGCTCTGGGCCGCCACCATCGCCTGGCGCAGCGACCGGCCCTGGCGTACCCACCTCGGGTTCGCCCGCGACTGGCTGCCGGTCGTGGTGCTGCTCGCCCTCTACAACCTCTCCCGGGGGTTCGCGGACAACGGCGCCACCCCGCACGCGTACGAGCTGATCGCCGCCGACCGCTGGATGTTCGGCTGGCTGACGGACGGCCAGGTGCCGACCATCTGGCTGCAGGACCACCTCTACGACCCGGACGGCATCCACTGGTGGGACGTCCTGGTCAGCTGGGTGTACTTCTCCCACTTCGTGGTCACCCTGACCGCCGCGGTGGTGCTCTGGCTGCGCAGCCGCGCCCGCTGGGGCGCCTTCATGCGCCGCTGGGGCTTCCTCTGCGCGGCCGGTCTGGTCACCTACTTCGCCTACCCGGCCGCGCCGCCGTGGTGGGCCGCCCAGTACGGGATGCTCTCGGACGTCGCCCGGATCTCCACCCGGGGCTGGCGCGAGTTCGGCATGCACGGTGCCGGCAACCTGCTCAACGCCGGCCAGATCGCCTCCAACCCGGTTGCCGCGATGCCGTCGCTGCACACCGCCTGGGCGCTCTTCGTGGTGGTCTTCTTCCTCGGCGCGACCCGACGCCGCTGGTGGCCGCTGCTGCTCTGCTATCCGCTGGCGATGACCTTCACGCTGGTCTACGCCGGTGAGCACTACGTGATCGACGTCCTGGTCGGCTGGGCGTACGTCGGGCTGACCTTCCTCGTGGTCGGACTGGCCGAACGGTGGTGGGCGGCCCGCAAGGCACGTCGGCACACCGGTGGACCCGAACCCGTGGACGGCGGTCCGGAGCCGGAGTCGGCGGCGACCCCCGACCCCGCGCCGACCGGCACAGTCCCGGGCCAGGCCGCACCGGGCGCGACACCGGCGTCACCTGCGCCGGTGACGTCGGGTCCGGCGCCGGAGAGGCCCGGCCCGGAGCCGGACCGGACGGTCAGCCTCGGGCGCTGACCCGGGCCGAGCGGGCCCGCGCGGTCAACTCGGCCGCCAACGCCCACGCCTCGTGCACGTCGCGGTCCTGGGCCGCCGCGCTCGGCCCGCCGGCGGTGTCCGCGTAGACGGTCGCCAACCGTAGCCGCCGCTGCAGCGGACCCTGCACGACCCGGACGGACTGGATCCGGGCGTACGGCACGATGAGCAGCTCCCGGGTCAGCAGCCCCGACCGGACCGCGAAGACCCGTGCGGAGAGACCGGCGCCGAATGCGTTCCGGGCCACCGGATGCACCCAGCGGGCCCGGGCCGGCGGCGGGGTCAGCGTGCCGGTCAGCGCCACCCCCGGCAGCACCTCGGCGACGATGCGCTGGGCGGTGGGCAGGTCGCCGACCGGCAGCAGCCGGGCCGGCTGCGGCCGGTCGGTCGACTCGCCGGCCGCGTACCCGGCGACCGACAGCCGTAGCCGCAGCCAGCCCTTCATCCGCCAGAGCAGCGGCCAGGTGACGGTGATCGCCTGCAGCCGGTTCAGTGGTACCGCCTGCGCCCGGGTCTCCAACAGTCCCTGCCGGATCCGCAGCGCGGCGTCGTCCCGGGCGAGCCGGAAACCCCAGTCGTCGAGGACCCGCCGGATCGGCTGGAGGATCACCCCGGCCATCGCGGTGAGCGTGCTGGCCACCGCGATGAACGACCACGAGCCCTCGGTGAGGAACTGCACCAGGACGAACGCGACGCCGAACGGCAGCAGGAACGCCTGCGGGGTGAGCAACTGGCTGACCAGCAGGTCCCGGTTCGACACGGTGTGCAGGTGCCGGCCGGGGAGCGTACCGGCGCCGATGGTGATCCCCGGCAGACCCGGCACCGGCACGGCCGGCGTCGCCGTACCGGCGGCTCCACCGGCAGACGCGGGACCGGGCGGTACGGCGTCCGGCGTGGCGGCCACCCCGGTCGCCTGCTCCGGCCCGGTTCGGGGGGCCGGACCGGCGAGGCTCAGCAGCCGTTCCCGGAGCGCGACCGCGTCGGTCACCGTGAGGTACGCCAGCGGAGCCTCCGTCTTGCCGCCGCCGACCACCTCCAGCCGGAGTTCGGCCAGCCCGCTGAGCTGTGCCAGCAGCGGCCGGACCACCTCGACCGCCTGCAGCCGTTCCAGCGGGATCGCCCGGGTCCGCCGCCACACCAGGCCCTCGTGGATGCGCAGCTCCCGGCCGACCACGTGGTAGCCGGTGTTGTACCAACTGACCACCGAGAGCACCAGCGCGCCGAGCACCAGTACGGCGACCAGCACCGCGAACCAGCCGAACCCGACCCGGGACAGCGTCGACCAGGAGAGCGCGGCGACGATGACCACCAGCGACTTCGCGCCGTGCAGCAGCGGGCTCAGCGGATGCAGCCGCCGGCGTGGCTCGGCGGCCTCGCCGCCGCTCACAGACCCTCCGCCCGATCCTCGCCGAGGGCGGTGAGTCGGTCGCGGAGCCGGGACGCCTCGGCCGGGGGCAGGCCCGGCACCCGCGCGTCGCTGGCCGCGGCGGCGGTGTGCAGCTGCACGGTGGCCAGGCCGAAGGCCCGTTCCAACGGCCCGGCGGTGACGTCGACGAACTGCATCCGGGCGTACGGCACGATCGACAGTCGCCGGACCAGCAGACCGTGCCGGACCAGCAGGTCGTGGTCGCGTTCGGCGTACCCCCAGGCGCGGACGGCACGCACGATGACGACCACCCGCCACAGTGTCAGCCCGACGGTCAGCCCGATGCCCAGCCCGAACAGCCAGTGTCCGGTCAGCGCGAGGCCGATGCCCAGACCGGTCAGGACCACCAGCACGGTGATGCCGAGCTGCACCGTCTCCACCCAGATCAGGTTCTGCGAGACGGACCGCCACCGGACGGTCTCCGGCCACGGCTCCAACGGGTCGGTCGGCCCTGCCGACGACAGGTCCGGGTCGGCGGCGCCGGTGGTGGGTGGGCCGCTCGACGACAGGGCCGGGGCGGCGGGGCCGGGAGAGGACAGGTCCGGGACGGCCGGGCCGGTGGTGGGCAGGTCGGGCTGGCGGCCGTCGCCACCCGGGTCGCCGTTGCGGTGCGCGTGGCCGGGTTCGCTCACGTCGTGTGCCTCGTTCGCTTCGCTCGCCTCACGTGTCGAGCGTAGGCGATCGGTCGACCGGGGCGACCTCACGGAGGAACCCGCGCGCCCCGAGGAAATCGCCGAGGAACTGCCGGTGCTCGGTGCAGGCGAGCCAGGTCTTCCGCCGGTCCGCCTCGTGTAGCCGGGGATTGTTCCAGCGCAGCGCCCAACTGGCCGCGGTACGGCAGCCCCGGGCCGAGCAGATCGGTGGTACCTCGCCGGGGGAGCTGTCCGTCACGGCGGCGAGTGTACGCCGTACCCGCCGACCCGCCCGGCGGGCAATCCTGGTTCTCCCTTCGCGGTCGGTCGAGCGGACGTGCGAGAGTTGGGGCGGCGCCCGTCGCCGACGCATCTGATCCCGTGACCCTGCTGTGGAGGACCGGTGGCCCAGCCGACCACGCCCGACGCCCCTGTTCCGCCCGACGTGTCCCGTGCCGCCCCCTCCCCGGGCAGCACCACGCCGGCCGAGGACGCCACCCTGCTCGAACGCGCGTTGTTCGAGGTCAAGCGGGTGATCGTCGGACAGGACCGGATGGTGGAGCGGATGTTCGTCGCTCTGCTGGCCCGGGGGCACTGCCTGCTGGAGGGCGTACCCGGGGTGGCGAAGACCCTCGCCGTGGAGACCCTGGCCAAGGTGGTCGGTGGCACCTTCGCCCGGGTCCAGTTCACCCCGGACCTGGTGCCGGCCGACATCGTCGGTACCCGGATCTACCGGCAGTCGAGCGAGAAGTTCGACGTCGAACTCGGGCCGGTCTTCGTGAACTTTCTGCTCGCCGACGAGATCAACCGGGCGCCGGCCAAGGTGCAGTCCGCGCTGCTCGAGGTGATGTCCGAGCGGCAGGTGTCGATCGGCGGGCAGACCCATCCGGTGCCGGACCCCTTCCTGGTGATGGCGACCCAGAACCCGATCGAGCAGGAGGGCGTCTATCCGCTGCCGGAGGCGCAGCGGGACCGGTTCCTGCTGAAGATCATCGTCGGGTACCCCACCGACGTCGAGGAGCGGGAGATCGTCTACCGGATGGGGATCAGCGCGCCGGAACCCTCGTCGGTGCTCACCCCGGTCGAGCTGATGGCGCTGCAGCAGAAGGCCGACCAGGTCTTCGTCCACAACGCCCTGGTCGACTACGCGGTCCGGCTGGTCCTCGCCACCCGGACCCCGGCCGAGCACGGCATGCCGGACGTGGCCCAGCTGATCCAGTACGGCGCCAGCCCGCGTGCCTCGCTCGGCATCGTCCGGGCCACCCGCGCGCTCGCCCTGATGCGTGGTCGGGACTACGCGCTGCCCCAGGACGTCCAGGACATCGCCCCGGACATCCTCCGGCACCGGTTGGTGCTCAGCTACGACGCGCTCGCCGACAACATCCCGGCCGACCACGTGGTGGACCGGATCATGTCGACCATCCCGCTTCCCTCGGTCGCGCCCCGGCAGCACGCCACCCCGACCGGAGCCGCGCCCGGGATGCCGCACGGGCCCGGCCCCGGGCCGGTCTCACCGGTCTCCGGCCCGGCCTGGCCGGGACGCCCGCCGGCATGATCGACCGGACCGCGATCAGCGTCAACCCGGGCCGCGCCGAGGCGGTCCTGTCCCGACTCCAGCTGCTGGTCACCCGGAAGCTGGACGGCCTGCTCCAGGGCGACTACCTCGGCCTGCTGCCCGGGCCGGGCACCGAGGCGGGGGAGTCCCGGGAGTACCGCCCCGGCGACGACGTACGCCGGATGGACTGGCCGGTGACCGCCCGGACCACGGTGCCGCACGTCCGGCGTACGGTCGCCGACCGGGAGCTGGAAACCTGGCTGGCGGTGGACCTGTCGGCCAGCCTCGACTTCGGCACCGGACGGTGGTTGAAGCGGGACCTCGTCATCGCCGCGTCGGCGGCGATCGCCCACCTGACCGCCCGGGGCGGCAACCGGATCGGCGCGGTGATCGGCAGCGGTGGTCATCGCCCCGGTGCCGGTACGCCCGACGTGCTGCGGCTGCCCGCCCGGCCGGGCCGCAAGGAGGCCCAGGGGCTGCTCCGGACCATCGCCGGGATCGAGATCCAGCCGGGGCGTACCGACCTCGGTGCCCTGATCGACGCGCTGAACCGGCCGCCCCGGCGGCGCGGCATGGCGGTGGTGATCTCGGACTTCCTGGCTCCGCCGGAGCAGTGGGGTCGCCCGGTACGCAAACTCGGTGTCCGGCACGACGTGCTCGCGATCGAGGTCGTCGACCCGCGTGAGCTGGAGTTGCCGGACGTCGGGGTGCTGCCCGTGGTCGATCCGGAGACCGGTGAGCTGCACGAGGTGCAGACCGCCGACCCTCGGCTGCGGCAGCGGTACGCCGCCGCGGCCGCCGCCCAACGCGCCGCGATCGCCGACGCGTTGCGCGCCGCCGGCGCGGCGCACCTGCGGCTGCGTACCGACTCTGACTGGCTGCTGGACATGGTGCGGTTCGTCGCGGCGCAGCGACACGCCCGTACCCGGGGGACGACTCGATGATCCGTTTTCTTGAACCGTGGTGGCTGCTCGCCGTCCTGCCGGTGCTCGCCCTCGCCGGCGCGTACGTCTGGCGGCAGTTCCACCGCCGGACGTACGCGATGCGGTTCACCAACGTGGAGCTGCTCCGTACCCTCGCCCCGAAGGGGTTGGGCTGGCGGCGGCACGCCGCCGCCGGGGTGTTCCTGCTCGCCCTGCTGGTCCTCGCCACCGGCATGGCCCGCCCGTCGGTGGACCGGAAGGAACCGCTGGAACGGGCGACGATCATGCTCGCCATCGACGTCTCGCTGTCGATGGAGGCCGACGACGTGGCGCCGAACCGGCTGGAGGCGGCCCAGGAGGCGGCGAAGCAGTTCGTCGGCGAGTTGCCGCCGAGCTACAACCTGGGACTGGTGGCCTTCGCCAAGTCGGCGAACGTCCTGGTCCCGCCCTCCAAGGACCGGGGGGCGGTCACCCAGGCCATCGACGGCCTGGTGCTGAGTGAGGCGACGGCGACCGGCGAGGCGGTCTTCACCTGCCTGGAGGCGATCCGGTCGGTGCCGGCGGACGGCGCGCAGGGCATTCCGCCGGCCCGGATCGTGCTGCTCTCCGACGGTTACCGGACGGCCGGACGGTCGGTCGAGGAGGCCGCGGCGGCGGCCCGGGCGGCGAACGTCCCGGTCTCGACGATCGCCTTCGGCACCGACTCCGGTCAGGTCGAGATCGGTAACCAGGTGCAGCGGGTGCCGGTCGACCGGCTGGCGCTCGCCGAACTCGCCGAGACCACCCAGGGGTTCTTCTACGAGGCGGCCTCGGTCACCGAGCTGAAGCAGGTCTACCAGGACATGGGCAGCTCGATCGGGTTCCGGACCGAGGCGCGGGAGATCACCCACTGGTACGCGGGGATCGCGCTGCTCCTGGCGCTCTGCGCGGCCGCGATGAGCCTGCTCTGGACCTCGCGGCTGGTGTAGCGGACGTCTCGTGGATCCCGGCCTGCCCGGCCGGGATCCACCGGGCGCCGGTACCCCTCGGCGGGCGGCCGGCGGGCGCCGGTCACGGCGTGGCGCGGACCAGCACGAAGAGGACCACGACCCAGGCCGCGGCGAGAGTGAAGCCCAGCGGGGCGACGTAACGGTGCATGATTCTGCTCTCCGGGTGGCGACTGAGACTCTCCGGAACCGGCGCGGGGCCGGACGACGGGTGAATCTGGGGATCAGCGGACGCGCACACGAAGTCGTGACCGGACAGCTCCACGTTGACGACTCGGATCCGACGGGAACCGGGACGCGCAGCGCACCGGCGTACCCGGAGGACCGGGCGGGCGATGCGGCGGGGTGGAGCGAGGCTGGGTCAGTCGGCCGGGTGAGTCAGGGCTCAGGCGGACTGACGAGCGGCCCGGCCACGACTGGGAGGATCGCTATCTCGCACAGCGATCACCTCCAACACGTCGACGGGGCCGGGAACGGGAGTCATCGTACACCCGGGCGGTCGTCGGGCTGAAATCGACGGACGTCCTCCCGACTGTCGCTCATCCGACGCCGTCGCGGTGCCGACCGACGGTCCGCCCTGGGTCCGGTCCGTCCGGCCGCGACCACCTCGGCCCCGGGCCCCGGACGCCCGACCAGACCTGCCAGGACCAGGCCGAACAGCGGCAGCCAGGCCAGCCGGGCGAGCAACCAGCCGGCACCGTCCGGCGCGGTGTGCAGTCCGGGTACGCCGTCGACCCCGGCCAGCCGGGCGCCGAGCGCGCCCACCGCGGTGACTCCCAACAGGACGCTCTGGTGCCCGAGGTAGATCCCCATCGCCGCGTCGTTGACCCGGCGTACCCGACGCCACCGGTGCGGCCGGGACAGCCAGCCGGCCAGCCGGGGGCGGACCATCAGCGCCACGCCGACCTGGGCGAACGCCAGACAGACGGTGAACAGCGACGGCGGGTCCAGGTTGGAGAAGCCGTCGCCCGGCACGCCGACCGCGCTGGCCGGGTAGCCGGCGAAGAGCACCAGCACCGCCATCCCGGCACCGCCGCCGAGCAGCAGCAGGCCGCCGGTACGCCGTTGCCCGACGTCTCCGGCCGGGTTGTCCCGGGCCAGCGCCAGACCGAGCAGGTACGGCACCGACCAGGCGGCGAGCAGTGCCACCGGCACCCGCCAGCCCCCGTCCGCGGGACCGGCGCCGCCGTTTGGGCCGGTCAGCCGGCCGACCAGGTCGGTCACCGCGACCGTCGCGACCGCGAGTGCGGCGGGCCGGACCGTCCCGTGCCGGTCCAGGGCGCGGGATAGCGGGCCGGTCAGGGCGAACAGCACGGACAACGGCAGCAGGAACCACAGTGGACTGACCAGCAGCGTCCCGGCGGTGCGCAGGGTCGCCGCCGGCACGCCCGACGCCGCCGCTCCGGCCAGCACCACCGCCCAGCCGCCGAGCAGGACGGTGACCGGTCGGACCAGCCGACCGAGCCGCCGCCGCAGCCAGCGGCCCGGCTCCACACCCCGCCCGGTGGCCGCCCCGAGCGACCGGGCCGAGGCGTACCCGCCGACGAAGAAGAAGAGCCCGAGCGTCTGGAGCAGCCAGGTCACCGGCACCAGCTCCGGCATGGCGCGCAGCGGACTCGCCGTGGCCAGTGCGCCGTCCGGCGCCAGCACCAGGGCGGTGACCAGCCAGTGACCGAGCACCACCCCGGCGATCGCGTACGCCCGCAGTCCGTCCACCGCCCGGTCCCGGCCGACGGCGTCCAGGACAGGTCCGCCATGGCTGCCGTCGCGGGTCATCGGGCGTCCGTCCCGGCCGTGACCGCCCCGGCGTCGAGTACCACCCGGGCGATCCCGCGCAGGGTGGCGCTGCCCGGCACCAGGTAGCCGTCGTGTCCACCGACCCGGTCGACCGGCAGCGACCGGGCACCGAAGCCCGGCGCCGCCGGCCGTACGCCGTGCCCGAGATCACCGAGCCGCAGCGGCGGGATCCGCCGGATCCAGTCGTCCGGTGCCTCGGCGGCCCAGACGGTGGCCCCGGTGCCCAGCTCCCGGACCCGGTCCACCCCCATCCCCACCCCACCGACGCTCACCAGGGCGGTCACCTGGGTTGGCAGGCTGGGCGCGGCGAGCCCGACCAGCAGCGCACCGTAGCTGTGCCCGACCACCGTCACCGTCGCCGCCGGACGGTGCCGGACCAGCACGTCGACCAGTCCGACCAGGGCCGGCACCCCGGCCCGGGCACTGTCCGGGCGGGCTGCCGCCAGGCCGATCCCGTCCGGCGGGTCGTAGCCCAACCAGGCCAGTACCGCGACCCGGGCGCCGGGCCCGGTGGCACGCAGTTCGTCGTACAGGGCCCGGGCCTGGGCGGCCGGGGCGCGTCGGGTCACCCCGCCCAGTCCCCGGTCGAAGTCACGCAGTGTGTTGGCCACCCCGGGCACCAGCACCACGATCCGGTCGGCGGCGGCCAGGTCACCCAGCACCTCCACGATCCGGCCGTCGCCGTGCGGGTCGAAGGCCAGGAACGTCCGGCCGGACGCGACCCAGTCGGCGTACGGCGCCCCGGCGGCCCGCATCGCCGCGGCCACCGACGGACAGTTGCCCACGAAGCCGACCGGCACCGTCGGCGGACCCGCCTCCGCCGGCGGTGGCACCAGCAGACCCAGGGCCAGCAGGCCACCCACCGTGCCGCGTGCCGCTCGTCGCCACACCATTCGTCCCGTCCCCCTTCACACCGCCGCCGGCCGGCACGACCGGTCGGGATGGGCTCAGCGTGCGACGGTGGTGGGGGTCGGGTCGTCACCCCACGGAGCGGCTACCAGGGGACCAGGGCGGCGTCCGGAGGACTACTCGCCCGCCGTGACCAGCCCGGACTCGTACGCGACGACCACCGCCTGGGCCCGGTCCCGCAGGTTGAGCTTGGCCAGGATCCGGCCGACGTGGGTCTTCACGGTCTGTTCGGCGACGAACAGGTCACCGGCGATCTCGGTGTTGGAGCGGCCCCGGGCGATCAGCCGGAGCACCTCGGTCTCCCGGGGGGTGAGCCCGACCAGCGAGGTCGGCCGGGGCCGATCCGCCCGGCCGGGGCGGGCGGCGAACTCGGCGATCAGTCGCCGGGTCACCGCCGGGGCGAGCAGCGCGTCGCCGGCGGCGACCACCCGTACCGCGTGCACCAGGTCGGCGGCGGGGGCGTCCTTGAGCAGGAAGCCGCTCGCCCCGGCCCGCAACGCCTCGTAGACGTAGTCGTCGAGGTCGAAGGTGGTGAGGATGAGGACCCGTGGACCGTCCTGGTCGGGTCGGTCCCCGACCAGTTGCCGGGTGGCGGCCAGCCCGTCCAGCACCGGCATCCGGATGTCCATCAGGACGACGTCCGGGTCCAGCCGGCGGGTGGCGGCGACCGCCTCGGCACCGTTGGCGGCGTCGCCGACCACCAGCAGGTCGGGTTGGGCCGCCAGCAGCGCCCCGAAGCCCTGCCGCACCATCGCCTGGTCGTCGGCGATCAACACCCGGATCAACGGCTCTCCTCCGCTCGGTACGGCAGGTACGCGCGTACCGCGTACCCCTGGTCGGTCGGTCCGGCGGTGAGCGTGCCGCCGAGCAGCCGGGCCCGCTCGCGCATGCCGGTCAGTCCGTGCCGGGGCCCACGGTCGACGCCGGCTCCCCGACCGCCGGAGCCACCCGGTCCGGCGGGCCCGTTGCGGACGTCGACGGTCAGCGCCGTCCCGTCGGTGTCCAGGGTGACCCGCACGGCGGCACCCGGGGCGTGCCGGGCGGCGTTCGCCAGCGCCTCCTGGACGATCCGGTACGCGGCCAGGGCGACCGCCTCGGGTGGCTGTCCGGCCGGGTCCACCGGCGTGACCGGTCCGGCGGGGTTCCCTGCCGGCCCGGCCCCATCGGTCGCCCCGACCCCGTCCGCCGGCTCGGGGCCGTCGGTCCGGTCCGTCGGCGGGGGGTGGACCGGGCGCCGGCCGTCGCCCCACGGGCTGTCGACCGTCACCGACATCCCGGCCCGGCGGGCCGCCTCGACCAGCTCCGGCAGCTCGGCCAGCCCCGGCTGGGGCGCCGTCTCCGGGGTGGTCGACTCGCTGCGCAGTACGCCGAGCAGCCGGCGCATGTCGGTCAGCGCCTCCCGGGCCGAGCCGGCGATCGCGCTGAACTCGGCGCGAGCCGGCTCGGCCAGCCCGGTGAGCCGGTACGGCGCGGTCTCCGCCTGCACCGCGATCATCGACATGTGGTGGGCCACCACGTCGTGCAGCTCCCGGGCGATCCGGGTGCGTTCCTCCAGCACGGCCCGGCGGGCCTGCTCCAGTTCGCTCCGCTCGGCCTGCTCGACCAGGGCACGCTGGCTCTGTCGGCGACGTCGCACCTGGTCGCCGAGGATCAGCAGCACCGCGAGGAACACGGTGACGCCGTGCGCGTTCGCGGAGTTGGCGGTGAGGCCGTACACCGGCAGCAGGGTGAGCAGCCCCGCCCAGGCCGTCACCCCGGTGTCGGCCCGGCCGGCCACCAGCAGGAGCACGAACAGGAAGACGATGATCTGCACCGGATTCCACGGCCAGGCCTCGTCCCTGGTCGTGTTGAACGTGCCGAACAGGATCGCCAGGTAACCGACCCGCCAGGCGAGCAGTGGGCGGTACGGGGCCAGCGCCGCCGGCAGGGTGGAGCCGACACCGATCAGCACCGCGGCCGGCACCGGCAGTTTCCGCTCGTCCGTCAGGTACTGCGCGGCGGCGGCGGTCAGCCCGACCAGCACCAGCAGCAGCACCGGGACCAGGTACCCCCGGATCCGCCGCCACCAGCGGCGTGGGCGGACCGGGGTGGCCGGTGGGTAGTCCGGGCCGACCAGCAGACGCCGCAGGTCACCCAGGGCTGTCCGCAGTACCTCGCCGGTGCCGTCCTCCACCACCGTCAGGGTACGGGCGGACGATCTCCCCGTCCTGCCCCCTGGGTGCGATTCCGCACGTCATACCCGGGTACGACGCGCCCCGGTTACTGATTACCTGCCGGTAGCGCCTAGTCTCCATCGCGCACCACCGTGCGCATACGTCACGTCAGAGGAGGAGACACCGTGGCCCGAACTGTGCTGGTGACCGGGGGTAACCGGGGCATCGGCCTGGCCATCGCCCAGGCTTTCGC
Source organism: Plantactinospora sp. B5E13 (assembly GCF_039871775.1). NCBI lineage: Bacteria > Bacillati > Actinomycetota > Actinomycetes > Micromonosporales > Micromonosporaceae > Plantactinospora > Plantactinospora sp. B5E13. The sequence goes on along the minus strand of NZ_JBDPLT010000005.1, from coordinate 95,027 downwards.
CAAGCAGGGGGACCGGGTAGCGGTGACCCACCGGAGTGGCAACCCGCCCGCCGACCTGTTCGGCGTCAAGTGTGACGTCACCGACGCCGACCAGGTCGACGCCGCCTTCTCCGCCGTCGAGGCGGAGTTCGGCCCGGTCGAGGTGCTGGTCGCGAACGCCGGCATCACCAAGGACACCCTGCTGATGCGGATGTCCGAGGAGCAGTTCACCGACGTGCTCGACACCAACCTGACCGGCGCGTTCCGCTGTGCCAAGCGGGCCGCCACCAGGATGGTCCGGGGCCGCTGGGGCCGCATGATCTTCATCTCCTCGGTGGTCGGCCTCTCCGGCGGCGCCGGCCAGGTCAACTACGCGGCCAGCAAGGCCGGCCTGGTCGGGGTGGCCCGGTCGATCACCCGCGAACTCGGCACCCGCAACATCACCGCCAACGTCGTCGCGCCCGGCTTCATCGACACCGACATGACGGCGGTGCTCGGCGACGACCGCAAGGCGGAGATCCTCAAGTCGATCCCGGCCGGCCGGATGGCCAGCGCCGACGAGGTCGCCGGCGTGGTCACCTGGCTCGCCTCCGACGCCGCGGGCTACATTTCCGGCGCCGTCATCCCGGTCGACGGTGGCCTCGGCCTGGGCCACTGACCGCCGGCGGCGTCACCGCTTCACCTTTTCAGCCCGAGCGCAGGGAGGATCTGCACGTGTCTGGACTGCTGGCCGGCAAGCGGCTGCTCGTCACCGGAATCATCACCGACCAGTCGATCGGCTTCTCGGTGGCGAAACTCGCCCAGGAGGCCGGGGCGACCGTGGTGCTCACCGGCTTCGGCCGGATGTCGCTTGTCGAACGGATCGCCAGGCGGCTGCCCGAGCCCGCCCCGGTGATCGAACTCGACGTGACCAACACCGAGCACCTCGACACCCTCGCCGACCGGGTCCGTGAGCACGTCGACGGGCTGGACGGGGTGGTCCACTCCATCGGCTTCGCGCCGCAGAGCTGCCTCGGCGGCGGCTTCCTCGACGCGCCCTGGGAGGACGTGGCGACCGCGATCCACGTCTCGACGTACTCCTACAAGTCGCTGGCGATGGCCGCGCTGCCGCTGATGCCGCCGGGCGGCGCGGTGGTCGGGCTCACCTTCGACGCCACCAAGGCCTGGCCGGTGTACGACTGGATGGGTGTCGCCAAGGCCGGACTGGAGTCCGCCTCCCGCTACCTGGCCCTGCACCTGGGCGCCAAGGGGATCCGCAGCAACCTGGTCTCCGCCGGTCCGCTGCGCACCATGGCGGCGAAGTCGATCCCCGGCTTCGAACAGTTCGAGAACGCCTGGACCGAGCGGGCCCCGCTGGGCTGGAGCCTGACCGACCAGGAGCCGGCGGCCCGGGCCTGCCTGGCCCTGCTCTCCGACTGGTTCCCGGCCACCACGGGTGAGATCGTTCACGTCGACGGCGGCTACCACGCCCTCGGTGCCGGCAAGATGTGAGGAATGGGCCCTTTCTGATGCCGGGCGGTAGCCGGCAGCGCGGAAGGGCCCCCTCCTGACCGCTCCGAGCGGCGGGCAAGAATGGGTGGCATGTCGTACGACGCGGTGGTGTTGATTTCGTTCGGCGGCCCGGAGCGGCCCGATGACGTCCTGCCGTTCCTGCAGAACGTGACCCGGGGTCGCAACGTGCCGCCGGAGCGGCTGGCCGAGGTCGCCGAACACTACCGGCACTTCGGCGGCGTGTCGCCGATCAACCAGCAGAACCGGGACCTGCTCGCCGCGATCCGGGCCGACTTCGCCGCCCACGGTCTCGACCTGCCGGTCTACTGGGGCAACCGGAACTGGCATCCGATGCTCGCCGACACCGTCGCGCAGCTGCGCGACGACGGTATCCGGTCCGCGCTCGGCTTCGTGACCAGCGCCTACGCCGGCTACTCGTCGTGCCGGCAGTACCTGGAGGACATCGCGGCCGCGCGGGCGGCGGTCGGGCCCGACGCGCCCCGGATCGACAAGCTGCGGCAGTACTGGGACCATCCCGGATTTGTCGAGCCGCACGCCGACGCGGTCCGTACCGCGCTGGCCACCCTCGACCCGGCCCGCCGGATCACCACCCGGCTGGTCTTCACCGCCCACTCGATCCCGGTCTCGATGGCCGCCAGCGCCGGACCGGAGGGCGGCCGGTACGAGGCCCAGCTGCGGGAGACGGCCGCGCTGGTCGCCGCCGCGGCCGCCCCCGACCTGGGGTACGACCTGGTCTGGCAGAGCCGTTCCGGACCGCCCCAGGTGCCGTGGCTGGAACCGGACATCAACGACCACCTGCGCAACCTCGTCGCCGAAGGGGTCACCTCGGTGGTCGTCAGCCCGATCGGTTTCGTCTCCGACCACCTGGAGGTGGTCTGGGACCTGGACACCGAGGCGGCCGACACCGCCAAACAGCTGGGAATGGACTTCGTCCGGGCCGGCACCCCCGGCACCGACCCGCGGTTCGTCACGATGGTCCGGGAACTGGTACTGGAGCGGCTCGAACCGGCAACGGCGGTGCCGCGCCGGGTCGCCGGTCCGGCCGACCGTCCCCGGCTGCCGGTCTGGGACACCTGTGCGGTCGACTGCTGCCAGCCACCCCGGCGCCCCGGGCCGCGTTGATCCACGCCACGATGAACCGTGGCCGGCCCCCCTACCCTCCGAACCTTCGGGAGAGACATGAAGCAGGCACGCCAGTGGGCCGTCCGACACGGAGGCGCGGCATGATCGAGCGCAAGCCGGTGCAGAGCTGGCTCACCGACATGGACGGCGTATTGGTGCACGAGGGGCAGCCGGTGCCCGGCGCCCCCGAGTTCGTCAGCCGGCTGCGTGCGTCCGGCAAGCCGTTCCTGATCCTCACCAACAACTCGATCTACACGGCGCGGGATCTGCAGGCCAGGCTGAACCGGATGGGCTTCGACGTACCGGAGGAGTCGATCTGGACGGCGGCGCTGGCCACCGCACAGTTCCTGGCCGACCAGCGGCCCGGCGGCACCGCGTACGTGATCGGCGAGGCCGGGCTGACCACCGCCATGCACGCGGTGGGGTACGTGCTCAGCGACTACGCCCCGGACTACGTGGTGCTGGGGGAGACCCGGACCTACAGTTTCGAGGCGATCACCAAGGCGGTCCGGCTGATCGACGGCGGGGCCCGGTTCATCTGCACCAACCCGGACCCGACCGGTCCGTCGACCGAGGGGGCGCTGCCGGCCGCCGGCTCGGTCGCCGCGATGATCTCGAAGGCGACCGGGGTGGAACCGTACTTCGTCGGCAAGCCGAACCCGATGATGATGCGTTCGGCGCTGAACACCATCGACGCGCACTCCGAGACCACCGCCATGATCGGTGACCGGATGGACACCGACATCCTCTGTGGCCTGGAGGCGGGGCTGGAGACGATCCTGGTGCTGACCGGGATCAGCACCCGGGCGGAGGCCGAGCGGTACCCGTACCGGCCGTCCCGGATCGTCGGCTCGGTCGCCGACCTGATCGACGAGATCTGATCCCGCCGCGGTCGCCTGCCACGCGATCGTGGGCGCGTCGCTGTGCACGAGTCGGTCGACGTTCTTCCACTATCTGCTCCGGCATCCCGAGCTTGTCGAGGAAGGCGTCGACCGCCGACTCTTCCCCGGCGAGCGGTTACGGTCGTTTGTCGGATTCGCCCTGTACGTTGCCGGAGGGGTGCTCGCTACCTGGTCGCCCCACTCACGGGCGAGACGCCGCTCGCCCGGCGGCGGGCCCACCGCCCTCCGCCCTCCGCCCTCCGCCGGCCGGGGGAATGGCCTCCGGGCTGGCGGGAAGACGGTGGGGTCGGCACGGTGGGGGGTGGTGACGATGGGCCGCGGCGCGAGGGCGAGCGGTATCGGCGTACGAGGTGGTTCGCCACGGAACCGGACGAAACGGCGACGTGTCTCGTTCGCCAGGTGGGCCGAGGAGCTCGCCAGCCAGGTGGGGGTGCTGCTGGGGCGGAAGGCCACCAAGGCGGGACGTAAACGTCCGATGAAGACCGAGCGTGGTGGCCGGCACACCACACGCAGCGTGCGCGCGGACACCCGGGGCATCGCGGGCACCCGGGTCAGCATGCGCAAGGGCCGGCGGATCGGGCGTGGTCGCAAGCGCATCCGTCCGGGCTGAGGACGGGCAGGACGGGCTGGACCGGCTGCGGCCCGGCCGCTGGACCAGCTGAACAGGATGACAGGTGCGCGCGGGGAGGCGACGCGGCGGCTGGAGGGAGATCCGGATGAGCTACGAGGACTTTGTCGACGCGGTGGCGGAACGGGCACGCTTGTCGGCCCCGCAGGCGACGGCGATCAGCCACGCCACCCTGGAGACGCTGGCGGACCGGATCAGCGGCGGCGAGGCGGCGGACCTGGCCGCCCTGCTGCCGGACCGGCTGGCCGAGCACCTCTACAAACCGGCTTCCCGCGAGCCCGCCGACCCGTTCGGGCGCGGCGAGTTCGTACGGCGGGTGGCCGCCCGGGCAGACGTGGACGTGCCGGTCGCGAGCGCTGGTATCCAGGCGGTCTTCACGACCCTGCGGGAGGCGGTCAAGCTCCGCGAGTTCGAGGACATGGTGGCCCAGTTGCCGCAGGAACTCGGGGAGCTGTTGGCACCGGTCGGCCCGTCCGACGGTGGGCGCCGCTGGGGCCACTAGAACGCAATGTCGGTGTTCAGGGGGCCGGACGGACGGGGAGGCGCTCCACCGCGTCCGGTCACCCCGCCCAGTCCGGCTTCACCGCCATCATCCGGGCGGTCTTGTGCGGATCCGTCTCGACGAGGTCGCCCAGCGTCTCGTCGATCCGGCGCAGCACCTCGTCGTCGAGCCGTACGCCGGCCGCCCCGACGTTCTCGACGACCTGCTCCGGGCGGGAGGCACCGATCAGCGCGGTGCTGACCCCGGGCCGGCTCAGGGTCCAGGCGATCGCCAGCTGGGCCATCGACAGCCCGGCCTCGTCGGCGATCGGTCGCAGTCGTTGCACCCGGTCCAGCAGCGGCTCGCCGAGGACCCGCCGGATGAAGGTAGGGGCGCGGCCGGAGCTGGTCGCCCGGGACCCGGGCGGCGGCGCCTCACCCGGACGGTACTTACCGGTCAGGACGCCCTGGGCGAGGGGCTGGAAGGCGATCTGACCGATGCCCTCCGATACGCAGAGCGGCACCACCTCGGGCTCGACCACCCGCCAGAGCATGTTGTACTGCGGCTGGTTCGACACGATCCGGCGGCGGATCCCGAGCTGGTCGGCGACGTCCAGCGCGGCACGGATCTGTGCCGCCGTCCACTCCGAGACACCCAGATAGCGCACCTTGCCCTGCCGGACCAGGTCGTCGAAGGCGAGCAGGGTCTCCTCCAGCGGCGTACGGTCGTCGTACCGGTGCGCCTGGTAGAGGTCGACGTGGTCGGTGCCGAGCCGGCGCAGCGAGGCGTGGCAGGACTCGATGATGTGCTTGCGGGACAGGCCCCTGTCGTTCGGTCCGTCCCCGACCGGCAGACAGACCTTGGTGGCGATCTCCACCGACTCGCGGCGTACGCCCCGCAGCGCCTCGCCGAGCAGTTCCTCGGCGGCACCCCGGGCGTACACGTCGGCGGTGTCGAAGGTCGTGACACCGACCTCCAACGCGGCCCGTACGCAGCCCAACGCCGCCTCCCGGGCGACCGACTCGCCATGGGTGAGCCAGTTCCCGTAGGTGATCTCGCTGACCAGCAGGCCGCTGCGACCGAGATGGCGATGCTCCATGATCAATCACTCTAGCCTTCCCGCGGCCGGCACGTTGTCCCGCCGAGTCGGGCCTGGGCTGCCGGGTGGTCAGGCCGACAGCGGGGCGTTGCAGGCGGCGACGACGGCCCGCCGGCAGGCGGCGGTGAGCGGGCGCAGCGCCGCATCCCGCTGCCGCGCCTCGTGCGCGTTGACCGAACCGCCGGGTGCCGCGTGCTCGGCCAGCGCGAGTACCTGGTCGAGCACACTGGCCCGGGCGAACAGCCGGCGGGAGCGCGGGTCGAAGCCCGGCGGCAGGTCGACCGCGCTGTCCGGACGCCGCAGCGCGGCCAGCGCCCCGGCCAGCTCCGGGCGCCACTGCGCCACGTCGAGCCGGGCCAGCGCCGCGGTCGCCTCGGCCAGGCTGACCGAGAGCTCCGCCTCGGCCTCGGCGGCGCCGGGACTGCCCAGCGACGCGTTCGGCGCGTCCTCGGCCAGCGGGTGGACCCGCCACAGCACCGTCTCGAAGGTCACCCCGGACCCGGAGGTGTGGGTCCGTACCTCCGGGATCACACCCAGACCCCGGGCCACCACCGCCTCGCCGGCGAGCAGCGCGGCGGAGCTGAACGGCCCCGGGCCGGGCAGTCCGCGCGGATCGCCCGGGGCGGGCAGCACCAGCCGGATCTCGTCCGGCGAGAGCTTGGCGAAAACCGGGAGCGCCGCCCGCAGCGGTACGTCGGTCCAGGTGCCCGGCGCGTCGGCGACCAGGTGCTCCTCGCCACGCTCGATCTCGTCGGCGATCTCGTCGAACGGCACCAGGCCGGCGCGCCAGGCGCGTACCCAGGCGACAAAGCGGCTCGAGCGGCGCGCCGTCAGGGTCGCCGCGCCCGTTGCGGGGGACATGCGGCTAGGGTACGTGCTCAGCCCGCCCCTGTCTCCCGGCCCCGCGCGGCGGCGCGGCTACGTCACCCAACGTCCGGATGCGGCTAGCCTCGCCCCCCATGGGGAGAAGGTACGGCGACGACGTGCTCGCCGGGAACTGGCGACGGCGCCGGGTGGTACCCGAGGTGGACGCGGCACCCGATCTGGTCGTCGAGGACGCGGACTCGGGCTTCTGTGGTGCGGTGGTGGGTTTCGAGGCCGGGGCGGTGGTACTGGAGGACCGCAACGGACGGCGCCGCCACTTTCCGTTGCTGCCGGCGGCGTTCCTGTTGGACGGCGCGCCGGTGACGCTGCGTCGACCGGCAGCCCGGGCGGCAACGCCGGCCCGACGACGTACCGCCTCCGGCTCCGTCGCCGTGGCCGGGGTACGCGCCCAGGTCGCCAAGGCCAGCCGGATCTGGGTCGAGGGGATCCACGACGCCGCCCTGGTGGAGCGGATCTGGGGCGACGACCTGCGGATCGAGGGCGTGGTGGTGGAACCGCTGGACGGCATCGACGCGCTGGCCGAGCGGGTACGGGAGTTCGGGCCGGAACCGGGCCGCCGGCTGGGGGTGCTGGTCGACCACCTGGTGTCCGGGTCGAAGGAGAGCCGGATCGTGGCGGCCGTCACCTCGCCGCACGTCCTGGTCACCGGACATCCGTACGTCGACGTGTGGCAGGCGGTGAAGCCGGCGGTGGTCGGGATCCCGGCCTGGCCGGTGGTGCCACCGGGACAGCCGTGGAAGGAGGGGGTCTGTGCGGCGCTCGGCGTCGCCGAGCCGGCCGAGTTGTGGCGGCGGATCCTGGGGCGGGTGAACAGCTTCCACGACGTGGAGACCCCGCTGATCAACGCGATGGAACGACTGATCGACTTCGTGACCGAGCCGTCCTGAGCGCGGGTCGGTCCGCGTCGACCCGGCCGGTCCGACCCCGCTCAGCCGGGTTTGGCGGTCAGGTTGCGCTGCATCAGCACGGTGTCGAGCCAGCGGCCGTGTTTGTGACCGACCCGGACGAGCCGACCCACCTCGACGAAGCCGAACCGGCGGTGCAGCGCGGTCGAGGCCTCGTCGCCGCTGTCGGCGACCACCGCGATCATCTGCCGCGCCCCGGCGGCGGTGGCCGCCGGCAGCAGAGCGCCGAGCAGGGCCCGGCCGAGCCCCTGACCGGTCCGGTCCGGGGCGAGGTAGATGCTGTCCTCGACGGTGTGCCGGTAGGCGGGTTTGGGGCGGTACGGCCCGGCGTAGGCGTACCCGGCGACGACGCCGTCGACCCGGGCGACGAGGAAGGGCAGGCCCCGCCCGGTCAGGTCGGCGAGCCGCTGCCGCCACTGGCCGACGTCGGGCGGGGTCTCGTCGAAGGTCACCACACTGCCGGTGACGTAGTGGGCGTAGATCTCGGCGACCGCCGCCAGGGCGGCGGCGGTCGCCGGGGTGGTCTCCCGGTGCGGGGGCGCCACCGGCACCGCCCGCCGTACGGGTCCACACGACGGCGGGTCATCCGAGGTCGTCCGGGGTCCGGGGGAAAACCAAGGTGGCGATCTCCAGCGCGGTCACCCGGTCGGCCGGGTCCCGGCGTACGGTCAGGATCTCCCCGTCGTTCATCCCGATCCGGCCGCGCCACCGTCCGGCGGCGTCCCGGCCGAACCGCCACGCCACGGTGCCACCGGGCAGCAGGTTGGCGCAGACCAACTCCTCGGCGGTCGGATCCCAGGACAGTTCGTACTCCCGTCCCATCCACCACCACCGGCCGGTCAGGTCGGCGATCTCGGGTGGCGGCGGCGCGGTGGCCGGCAGCCAGGGACCGGGAACCGGCCCCGGCTCCAGGTCGAGCACCGTGCTGAGCAGGTGCCGGCCGAGCGTCGACAGCGCCCCGGACCGGAAGCCGTACGAGTTGGCGAAGCCGACGACGCCGGTCCGGGAGGGGCGGTGTACCGAGAGGGTCGCCACGTAGCCCGGCATCGAGCCGCCGTGTCCGACGTAGACCCGGTCGCCGAGGCGGTGCAGTTCCACACCGAGTCCGTAGCCGGCGGTCCAGGAGTCGAGGTCGGCGAGGACCGCCGGGGTACACATCTCGGCGAGCGTCTCCGGGGCCAGCACCTCCGGGTCCGGGTCGGCGAGGAACGCGGCCCAGCGGGCCAGGTCGGTGAGGGTGGCCCAGAGCTGTCCGGCCGGGGCCATCGCCCCGGTGTCGGTACGCGGCTCCTCCCGCAGCGTGCCGTGCCAGGGATGGACGACGTAACCCCGGGCGAACGGCTCGGTCGCCTGGTACGAGGTGCGGACCATCCCCAGTGGATCGAGTAGTCGGGACTGGACGAGTTTCCACCACGACTCGCCGGTACGGCGTTCCAGCACCGCCCCCAGCAGCCCGTATGCCAGGTTGGAGTAGTGGAAGACCCGGTGCGGCGGGTGGGTCAGCGTGTCGGCGGTGAGTCCGCCCAGCAGGGTCTCCAGGTCGGCTCCGGCGGACCGTTCCCACCAGTCGCCGTCGGGTTCACGCTGCAGGCCGCCGATGTGGCTGAGCAGTTGACGCAGCCGGACCGTGCCGAGTGGACCGTCGGGCAGGTGCCGCTCGAGTGGATCGTCCAGGTCGAGTCGTCCCTCGTCACGCTGACCGAGTAGCAGCGCGGCCGTCATCGTCTTGCTGATCGAGCCGATCCGGTACTGGAGATCCGGATGCGGGGCCGGGGTCCGGCCGGCGGTGGCGACGTGGACGAGTCGCCCCGCCCGGACCACGCCGATGATCAGCGACGGGGCGTGGCCGGCCGTCTGGGCCTGGCTGACCAGGGTGTCGACCCGGCGGATGGTCTCCGGCAGCAGCGGGGCGGTCTCCGGCGACGGGGTCACGGTCGTGCCTCCTTCGGCAGGTGGTCGGGTCCGTCTCCGGACCGCGGCGTACCGGCCGGCGCCAGGGTCGGCCCGTTGCCGACCCGGGAGTCCGGAACGTGTGCCCGTGTCCCGGGATCTTACCGTCGGCGATGCCCGCCGGTGGTCGTGACGTGCACCTGCGTGCCAGGATCGAGGGGTGGAGCCCCTCCTGTGGATTGTCCTGGGTGTCGTGCTCGCCGTGGCGGAGATCTTCACGACGACGCTCTTCCTTCTCATGTTCGGAATCGGGGCGTTCGCGGCGGCCGGCGCGGCGGCGCTCGGCGCCCCGGTGTCACTGCAGGCCGTGGTCTTCGCGGCCGTCTCGGCCCTGACCCTGCTCTTCGCCCGGCCGGCCATTCGACGCAACCGGCAGTCGGAGGTGTCCGGGGACGGCGAGCAGGCGTTCGGCGTACAGGCGATCGCGGGCAGCGGCGCGCTGGTGCTGGAGCGGGTCGATGCCGACAGCGGGGTGGTCCGGATCGACGGTGAGATCTGGGCCGCCCGCGCCTACGACGCCACCCAGGTGATCTCTCCCGGGGACCGGGTCCGGGTGATCGAGGTCAAGGGTGTCACCGCGCTGGTCTGGCGCGACGAGTTCACCACCGACGAGCAACCGGATAGCGAGAGGTGAGCGATGTGGAAAGTGTGATCGGTCTGGTGTTGGGCGCGGTGGCCCTGATCGTGGTGATCACCCTGATCCGGGCGGTACGCATCGTGCCGCAACAGCGTGAGGACGTGGTCGAGCGACTGGGGCGGTACAAGCGCACCCTCAAGCCTGGTCTCAACCTCCTCGTCCCGTTCGTCGACGCGGTCCGGACCAAGGTCGACATGCGGGAGCAGGTGGTCAGCTTCCCGCCGCAGCCGGTGATCACCTCCGACAACCTGGTCGTCTCGATCGACACCGTGCTGTACTTCAAGGTCGTCGACTCGGTGAAGGCGACGTACGAGATCTCGCACTTCCTCCAGGCCATCGAGCAGTTGACCGTCACGACGCTGCGGAACGTGATCGGCTCGCTGGACCTGGAGCGGGCGCTGACCAGCCGGGAGGAGATCAACCGGCACCTGTCGGGTGTGCTCGACGAGACCACCGGACGCTGGGGCATCAAGGTCACCCGGGTGGAGATCAAGGCGATCGAGCCGCCGCCGAGCATCCGCGACTCGATGGAGAAGCAGATGCGGGCCGAGCGGGACCGGCGGGCCGCGATCCTGAACGCCGAGGGGCACAAGCAGGCGCAGATCCTCACCGCCGAGGGTGAGAAGCAGGCGGCGGTGCTGCGCGCCGACGGTGACCGGCAGGCCCGGATCCTCCAGGCGGAGGGGCAGGCCAAGGCGATCCGTACCGTCTTCGACGCGATCCACCAGGCGAACCCGAGCCAGAAGGTGCTCGCCTACCAGTACCTGCAGGCGCTGCCGCAGATCGCCGACGGCCAGGCGAACAAGCTCTGGATCGTGCCGGCCGAGCTGACCAAGGCCCTCGAAGGGCTCGGCGGGGCGCTCGGCGGGCTGAGCCGGACAGCCGGGGACGAACCGCATGCCGCGGTCGACTCCGGCGCCGTCGAACGGGAGGCGGCCGAGGCGGCCGCGGCCGCGGCGGAGGCGGCGCGCGAGGTCACCGACGAGGTACGCGTCGCCGAGGCGCAGGTCGGCGGCACCGGGCCGCAGCAACTGCCGGCGCCGGAGCCGGTCTCGCCGGCGAGTCTGCTCGACGACTCCACTGTGGAGCAGCGGTCGACGGAGCGCGGCTGACCGACCCGCCGGCCCGGCCCGGGGGCAGCCCCGGGACGATTCGCCGGAAGCGTCCGCGCGGCACCCCGGCACCTGACACGATCGGTCCTAGCGACGGGTGGTGACCAGGAGCCGGGGCGCCGCAGCGGATGCGCCCGCGCCCACCCGCGTACCAGGTGAGCGAGGTGACGCGCGTGACCCACCCCTCGAAACCGGCAGAGCGTACCGCCGGTCCGGAAAACCCCTCCGAAACAACCAACGTCGCGGCAAAGCGGCCGAAGCGGCCGAGAAAGACCGAACCGGTCGTGACCGGCGGCGGGACGGCGATCGGCTACCAGGTCGACCGGTTCTCGGGTCGCTGGCCGTACGGCGGATTCACCCTGATGCGGTTCGGGTACGAGCGCACCCCCGGTCGCCCCGCCAGCAACGCGACCTGGGCCTGGTCGGTACGCCGGGCCGCCCGCCGTGCCGTCTGGATCCTGCCCGGTTACGCCATTGTGTACGGTTCGGTGACCCTGGTCGGTGCCGGCGACGCCCCGTTCCTGGCCCAGGGCCGACCGGCGCACTTGCTCGGCTGGATCGGCGCGCTCTGGCTCGGCGTGCTCGCCGCGCTGGCGCTCACCGGTCTGCTGGTCGCCGCCCGGACCCGGCTGCTCGCCACCGCCGGGCTGCTGGTCGGGATCGCCGGGACGATGCTGCTGCTGCCGTTCGGCGGTCTCCCCGACGACTCGGCGACCTTCGGTACGTCCGGCCGGGTCATCGCGGTCATCGGCGGCGCGCTCTACTCCCTCGGTTGGGGACTGACCGGACTGGCCCTGTTCCGGTCCGGTGTCTTCAGCCGGGGCGACGGGGTCATGGTGATGATCGCGGCACCGATGCTCGGCGTCGGCGGGATGGTGGCCGCCGCGCTGCACAGCCTCGGCGCGGTGGTCCTGCTCGCCGCCGGGGTCGGGGTGGGCTGGCGGGCAGGCCGCCTGCTGCCGTCGACCGCGCGGGCCCGCCTGACCAGGGCGAGTCGCCCCGGCGCGGTGGCGGCAACCGTACCCGCCGGGGACGGGGTGGCGGTGGTCACCTCACCCGCCACCTCCTGACCGTGGGTGGGGTGTCAATCCGGTCTCCGCTGTCGTGTCGAGCGTCGCGGCCAACCGGCGGAGTACGTGGGAACGCCAGCCGCCGGACATGATGGCGAAGGTCCGCCGGTGGTCCGGGTCGTCCGGGTCGAAGCCGGAGTGTTCGACGAAGAGGCGGGTTCCCCGCCCCTCGGCGGCCAACGTCCAGCTGACCGTGCTGTCCAGGGTTGCACCACGCCAGGCCAGCCGCAGTCGTCGCTCCGGATCGAGGTCGAGGACCTCGCAGTGCACGACGCCGTCGAAGCCCTGGTCCGGCCTTGGGTTGGTGCGGAAGGTGAACCGGTGTCCCGGCACCGGCTTGAAGTCGTTCGGCATGAACCAGCGGGCCAACAGCTCGGGGTCGGTGAGGGCGCGCCAGACCCGGGCGGGTGGATGCCCGAGGTACTGGTCGACCCGGATCACACCCTGGTCAGTGGTCATCGTCGCTCCTCTCGGCATCGAGCAGGTCACGCAGGTTGGTGAGCTTCTCCCGCCAGAACCGCTCGTACGGCGTCAGCCACTGCGCCACGTCGCGCAGCGGTTCCGGGCGCAGCGAGTACCGCCGCTGCCGACCGACCCGGCGTTCGACCACCAGCCCGGCGTCCTTGAGGACCTTCAGGTGTTCGGACAGGCTCGGGCGGCGCATGTCGAAGTGCTCCGCCAACTCCTGGACCGGACGACTCTCGTGGGCCAGGAGCAGGCCGAGCAGCTGCCGCCGGGTCGGGTTGGCCAGCGCGGCGAAGACGTCGACCTCAGACATCTGCGGTGGTCGCCTGGAGCACGATGCCGTTGCCGTCGGGGTCGTCGAAGGTGACGAACCGGCCCCAGGGCGCCTCCTGGACGCCGCCCTGGATCCGTACGCCCCGGCGGGTCAGTTCGGTGACGTCGCCGTCGAGGTCGTCGGTCTCCAGGACGAGGCCCCTGACCGAGCCGGGCGGCATGGCGTCGAACCAGGTGACCAGGGTGATCGAGGTGTCGGCGCCCTTCGGGGCGACCTGCACCCACCGTCGGTCGGGGCCCATCGGGTTGTCGCCGAGCAGGTCGAACCCGAGAACGTCGACGTAGAAGTCCCGGGCCCGGTCCTGGTCGGTCACCGGCAGGGAGAGCAGTTGGATTCGGCTGATCGTCATGGGTGGATCATAGGTAGGACATCTCCTGCCAGTCAATGGTAGGAGATATCCTACGTGTCGCGTGGTCTCGTCCCGGCCGATCACGAAGATCGGGCCCGGAGGAGAATCGGGACGTGCCCGCTGACCAGACCGACCAGACCACTGACCCGTCCGGTGTTGTCGTCGAGGAGATCACCGACCCGGACGCCCCACGGATCGCCGACTATCGGGCGCTGACCGACGTCGAGCTGCGTACCCGGTGGGAGCCGCCGCACGGACTGTTCATCGCCGAGGGCGAGCTGGTGCTGCGCCGGGCGCTGCGGGCCGGCTACCGGCCGCGTTCCTTCCTGGTCGACGCCAAGCGGGTCGACCAGCTCACGGACCTACCGACCGGCGGCGCACCGGTCTACGCCGCCAGCCAGTCGGTGCTGGAACAGGCGACCGGCTTCCACGTGCACCGGGGCGTCCTCGCCTCGTTCCACCGCCGGGAGCTGCCGAGCCCGGCGCAGGTGCTGGCCGACGCCCGCCGGGTGGCGGTGCTGGAGGACGTGAACAACCACACCAACCTCGGAGCGATCTACAGAGGGGCTGCGGCGCTCGGCATAGACGCGGTGCTGCTCTCGCCGACCTGCGCCGATCCGCTCTACCGGCGCAGCGTACGGGTCAGCATGGGCGAGGTGTTCGCGGTGCCGTACGCCAAGTTCGAGCGGTGGCCTGAGGGCCTGGACCAGGTACGGGACGCCGGCTTCACGGTCCTCGCGATGACGCCCGCCCCGGACGCCGTACCGATGCAGCGGCTCACCCCGGCGCAGCGGGAGCGGGCGGCGTTGCTGCTCGGGGCCGAGGGGCCGGGCCTCACCGCCGCAGCCCAGGCCGCCAGCGACGTACGGGTGGTCCTCCCGATGCGGCGCGGAGTGGATTCGTTGAACGTGGCCGCCGCCGCAGCGGTCGCCTTCTGGGAGCTGGGTCGCGACGACCCGCTGTGAGGCGGTTGCCGTTCGGGCGGCGTGCGGTGGACGGAGTTCGACCGGGGCGGGCACTTCGCCGCGATGGAGGTACCCGACCTGCTGGTCGCCGACATACGGACGTTCTTCCGGCAGCTCCGCGCGGAGACGTCCGCCTGATCCGGCCCGGCCCGCTGCGCACGGCGGCGCCTGATCCGGTCCGGCCCGGTCAGCAAACCCGGTCCGCAACGCGGCGCCGCTGGTCGCGCCCGTCGGCGGTCGGGCCGGGGGCGGTACCGTCGACCGCGTGTTTCCGACCGTGCGTGAGGTGTTGGCCCTCGATCCGGTCCGGCACGGCGGACCCCGGGTGGTCGCCGGGGCGGGCGGGCTCGACCGGCTGGTCCGGTGGGTGCACGCCGCCGAGGTCCCGGACATCGCCGCCCTGCTCAGCGGCGGCGAACTGGTCCTCACCACCGGCATCGGACTGCCCGCCGACGACCCCGGGCTGCGCGCCTTCATCGACGAACTGGCCGACGCCGGCGTCTCCGGGCTGATGGTCGAGCTGGGTCGGCGGTACTCGGGCACGGTGCCGAAGAGCATGGTGGCGGCGGCCGAGCGGCGCGGCCTGCCGCTGGTCGAGCTGTGCCGGGTGACGCCGTTCGTCCCGATCACCGAGGCGGTGCACGCGCTCATCGTCGACGCCCAGCTCACCGAGCTGCGGGCCACCGAGGAGATCCACCAGCGGTTCACCGAGCTGTCCGTGGAGGGGGCGGAACCGGCCGAGGTGGTCCGGCAGGCCGCCGAGCTGGCCGGCTGCCCGGTGGTGCTGGAGAACCTCTCCCGGCAGGTGCTCGGCTACGCCACCGCCGGGCAGAGCGCCGACCTGCTGCTGCGCGGCTGGGAGCAGCACTCCCGGCGGATCCGGCAGGTCGGCCGGACGGCGTACGACCCGGACGTGGGCTGGCTGGTCACCATGGTCGGCGCCCGGGGACAGGACTGGGGCAGGTTGCTGCTGCGCTGGCCGGGCGACCTGTCGACCGGTGCCCCGACCCCGCCGAACCGGCTGACCATCCTGGTCGAGCGGGCCGCCTCGACCCTGGCGCTGGGCCGGCTGATCCGGCGCGACGCCGAGGGGCTGGAACGGCAGATCCACCGAAACCTGCTCACCGCACTGCTCGACCACAGCCGGCCGGTGGACGAGGTCGCGCTGCGGGCCCGGGCGCTCGGGGTTCCGCTGGATCGGCGGCACCTGGTAGGGGTGGTGGTCCGGTTCCGTGCCGATGAACCGGGGCCGACCCCGGCCCACCAGGCCCGGCTGAGTGACCTGGCAGAGGCGGTCAGCCAGGCGGTCCGGGACGCGGAGCTGTCCGGCCTGTCGAGCACCCTGGACGACCAGGCGGTCGGAGTGTTGCTGGCGCTGCGCGGCCCGGGCGACGAGGACGCCGCGCTGGCCGCCTTCGCGACCGCGCTGGACCGGGTACGCGACGGCGCGGGTCCGACCCTGGACCGGGTACGCGAGGGCGCGGGTCCGACCCCGGCGGCGGCCCGGTCGGCGGGGGCGGTGATCGTGGCCGCCGGTTCCGGGGTGGCCGACCTGCGGGAGGCGCGACGCTCGCTGCTCGAGGCCCGGCAGGTCGCCGACGCGGCCCGCCGGGGCCGGCGGGACCTGCGGGTGTTCCGGCTTCCCCAGGTGGGGCTGGCCGGGCTGCTGCACCTGCTCCGGGAGGAGCCGAGGCTGCAGACCTTCGTCGAGCGGGAACTCGGCCCACTGCTGGCGTACGACGCCGAGCACCCCCGGGAGCAGTTGCTCGGCACGCTGCGCGGTTATCTGGAGAGCGGGCGGAACAAGTCGGCCGCCGCCACCGCCGCCCACCTGTCCCGTCCGGCGTTCTACGAACGGCTGGCCCGGATCTCCCGCATCCTGCACGTGGACCTGGACTCGGTCGACGACTGTCTCTCGCTGCACGTCGCGCTGCTCGCCCTGGACGCGGTACGGGACGGCTGAGCCGGTCGGCGTCCCGCGCCCCCGGGGGCGGTCAGGAGATCGCGGTGAGTGCCTTGGCGTACGTCGGCGGCACGAAGTGCGGGCCGGCCGGGGTGAAGACGTCGGTGGAGTTCGCCGCCGTCCACGCCTCGGCCGGCACCGCCGCCAGCAGGGTCCGGACCACGGCCGCGTCCCGCCAGTCGGGGTGCTCGGCGACCAGTCCGAGCGCGACCACCGACTCCTCCACCTCGCCGACGCACTCGAACGGCTTGTGGCCGTCGATGCCGAGCAGGTCGAGATAGCCGGGGGTCTGCGCCGGGTCGGCGAGCAGGTCGGCGCCGAAGATCCGGACGAGTCGCTCCCGGGGCATGAACGGGGCCAGCGCCAGGAAGATGAACCGGCACTTGGGGCAGTCCGCGCACCACCGCGCGCTCGGGTCGTGCAGCTTGAACGCGGCGTTGCAGCTGGTGACGACGTCGTCGTACCGGGTGAACCGGGCGAACAGCCGGGCGATGTGCAGTTCCGACAGCGGCCGCAGCAGCGAGAAGTACGGCTCGGCCAGCCCGGCGTGCCCGGCCAGCGCCGCCCGGAGCAGTCCCTCCGCCTCGACCCCCTTGGACCATTGGTGGTTGACCTCGTGACCGTTCCAGATCAGGTTCGGGTCGGAGGCGGAACGCTCGTTCGCCATCACCACCGGACCCAGCCCGTGCAGGACGGCGGTGGCGACGGCGATCAGCGAGTTGATCGCGGTGACCGGAATGTGCCCGTTCCGGGCGCCGGCCGCGTTCAGCGCGATCAGCTCCGGGTCGATCCGGCGCCGGGCGGTCAGCGGGGTCAGCTCGGAGGCGTCGAAGACCGAGGTGATGATGTGGTTCGGGTTGACCGAGAACGGCACCGGGTCGAGGCCGGCCCGGCGCAGCGCCTCCAGGCTGACGATCGAGTCCTTGCCGCCGCCGACGGTGGAGAGCGGCCGTCGGTCGGAGTTGTCGACCGCGACCGGTTCGGCGGGTCGGCCGGGCGGCACGGTGGGCGCCAGTTCCAGGACGTGCGGCAGCTGGTTGCGGTAGGCGTACTCGGCGAGGCCCTTGGTGTAGACGGCGGTGACCAGCGCGGTCGCGGCCTCGCCCAGCGGCGCCGGCAGGAGCAGCCGGGGCGGCGCGGCGGCCTTGTAGTAGCTGACCCCGGCGACCAGGTGCAGCAGTTCCAGGACCCGGTCGAGGGTCTGGCGGGTCTGTGCCGACGGCGGCGCCGGCGGCACCGGCAGCGTGATCGTCTCGGTGAACCGCAGCTCGCCGTCCGGGCCGGTCAGCGTGTAGTCGAGGGACACCTGGCCGGTCTGCGGGTCGAACGAGTGGGCGGGGAAGGAGAAGCTCTCCAACCGCTGGAACTGTCCGTTGGTCACACGCCATAGTAGGCCGCGACGATCGTGACGCGCGGCGCGGCGTGGGCAGTTTGTCTGGGTCGACGGGCCGGGCCGGGGGCGTGGGACGGCGCTGTGGCGGTCACCCCGGGTTCAGCCCGACCGGCCGTGCCCGCCGCCCGGACGGCCCGGGCCGGCACTGCCCGGCTGTCCCGGGCCGGGTTCGCCTGCGCTGGGCACGGACCGGAGCAGTCGGAGCAGGGCGGCGCCGGCGAGGTAGCTGACCAGGGCACCGGTCGGCAGGCCCAGTGGATAGGCGCCCGACCTGGCGGCCACGCTGTTGCTGAACAGGCCGACCACGGTCGCGCCGAAGCCGAGCAGGATCAGGACCAGTCGGACCGGTGGCCGGGTGAGGAACCGGGCCAGCCCGGTCGGCAGCCAGCCCGGCCGGTGCGTGGCCCGGCGGGAGCCGCGGATCTCGATCCGGCCGAAGACCCCGACCAGGAGCGCCAGTACCACGCTCAGCGCGGCCAGCCAGGCGATCCGCCAGAGCCACCAGGCGGTGCTGCCGACCGGCGGGGTGGGCAGCACACCGAGGGCGTCGAGCAGGCCGGCCAGCAGGATCACCGCGGTGAGGTGCCAGAGGAAGATGGTCAGGACCACCGCGTTCACCGCGACCACGGCGGTCCACGGCCGGGGGCGGTGCAGCCAGCGCTCGGCCGGGCCCCGGAGCAGCATGATCAGGCCGAGTTGGGCGGTGGCCAGGGCGAGCAGGGCGAGGCTCGGCGGGGACATGTTCTGGATCCGCTGGTCCGGCTGGTTGATCATGCTGATCGGGTACGGGCCGAGCACGGTCAGCAGCGGCACCCCGACCAGGCCGACCACCAGCAGTGGCAGCCCGACCCGGGGTCGCATCGGCAGCGACCCGGTACGCCAGGCGAACCCGACCTGGTGCAGGGCGAGCCAGCCGAACAGGTAGTTCCCGTACGACAGCCAGCCCGCCGAGAGCAGTCGACCCAGGTCACCGAGGGTGAGCAGGAGCAGCAGCACCACCGGTACGGCGAGGCCGAAGCGCCGGTGCAGGGCGTACATGACCGGGGCCAACAGGACCACGCACAGGTACGCGGAGAGGAACCAGAGCGGGATGGTGGTGTACCAGACCACGGTGCGGATCTGGACCGGCTCGACGCCGAGCAGCCGGGCCAGCAGGCCGGTGGCGGCGAGCAGCACCAGCAGCACCGTGGTGGGCCGGAGTAGCCGTCCGCTGCGGTCGCGCAGCCACTCGCCGGCGTCGCCGCCGCGTCGTCGGTGCGACTCGAGCGAGGCGGCGTTGGCGTAGCCGCCGACCAGGAAGAACAGCGGCAGGACCTGGAACAGCCAGGTGCCGGGGCGGGCCGCGACGAGCGTCTCCAGCGCGGAATGGCCGCGCAGGTCCCCTTCCGGGTCGTGGTCGATGACGGCGATCAGCCAGTGGCCGAGCACCACCATGGTGATCGCCACCGCGCGGAGCAGGTCGACGTAGCGCTCCCGGCGGGCGGGCGTGCGGCCGGCGAGTTCCCGCAGGCGGCGCATGCGGCCAGGCTATCGATCCGACCGGGGCGGTGGCGGGGTTATCCGGCAGATCCCCGCAGGCGGCGGCATTCTCCCTGGCCGGTTGCCGGTCAGTAACGGTTCGGTCGTCGGGGCTTGCTGCCGGCACCCACTTCCGTAAGAATCCTTCAATAACTTCCCGTGAAGTGAAGACAAGCAACTCTGTGAGACAGGCAACTCAGCAAGAAGAGCAGCCGTGCAAGACCCCGTGCCTCGATGGCGGGCGTCGCCTCCACCGGTCGCGGCGTCCACCTGAACCGGATCCGAGGAGAAGCTATGAACAGGCGTGAGATCCTGCGTCGTACGGCGGCGGCCGGTCTGCTGGCCGCCCCCGCCACCGGCCTGCTGACCGGTTGCGCCCTCGGTGGCGGCGGCGACGAGGAGAGCGGCGGCGAGACCTATGTGGGGACCAAGAGCGAGCAGAATCCACTGGGGGTGAAGGAGGACGCGCCGCTCGAAGTGGTCATTTTCAACGGTGGCTTCGGAGAGGAGTATGCCAAGTCCCACGAGGCGATGTACACCGAGAGATATCCAAAGGCGCAGATCAAGCACTCCGCCACCCAGGAGATCAACAAGACCCTGCAGCCGCGCTTCGTCGACGGCACCCCACCCGACGTGGTCAACAACTCCGGCGCGGGTCAGATCGACTTCAACGGCCTCGTCTCCCAGAATGCCCTCGCCGACCTCGGCGAACTGCTCGACGCGCCGAGCCTCGACATCCCCGGCAAGACCGTCCGGCAGACCCTGCTGCCGGGCGCGGTCGACGTCGGCTCGTACGACGGCAGGTTCCTGGTCCTGAACTACACCTACACCGTCTACGGCATCTGGTACTCGACCAAGCTCTTCGCCGACCGCGGTTGGGCGTACCCGAAGACCTGGGACGACCACATCGCGCTCTGCCGGGAGATCAAGGCCGCCGGCATCGCGCCCTGGACGTACGCCGGCAAGCACCCCCGCTACATGAGTTGGCCGGTGATCGCGACCGCGGTCAAGTTCGGTGGCCCGGACGTGGCGAAGGCGATCGACAACCTGGAGCCGAACGCCTGGAAGTCCGAGGCGATGAAGGCGGCGGCCGACGCCTGGTACCAGATCGTCAAGGACGGCTACATCCTCTCCGGCTCGCCCGGCCTGGACCACGTCCAGTCGCAGACCGCCTGGTGCCAGGGCAAGGCCGCCTTCATCTCCTGCGGGTCCTGGCTGGAGAGCGAGCAGAAGAACGTCACCCCGCCCGGATTCAACATGTCGGTGGCGCCGACACCCAGCCTCGGCAGCGGTGACAAGCTGCCGTTCGAGGCGCTCCGGGGCACCGCCGGCGAGCCGTTCATGGTGCCGGCCAAGGCGAAGAACCGGGCCGGCGGGCTGGACTACTTCCGGACGATGCTCTCGATGAAGGGCGCCCAGGACTTCACCCGGCGGGTCTCCAGCCTGACCGTGGTCGCCGGCTCCACCCAGGGCGTCGAGCTGCCGTTCGGGCTGAGCAGCGTGGTCAAGGCTCTGGACGCCTCCGGCGCCAACGGGTTCAACTGGGTCTACAACAACTACTACCGGAAGCTGGAGCGCGAACTCGTCGACGCGGCCTGCGGCGAGTTCTTCAGCGGCCGCAGCACGCCGGCGGACTTCCTCGAGGCCTGTCAGAAGGGCGCCGACCAGATCGCCGCCGACAGCAGCATCAAGAAGTACAAGCGGGCCTAGTCGGGGCAGGGCGCCGGGGGTCGGTCCGGGTCCGGGCCGACCCCCGGCGCGCGAGTGTCGCGGGAGTGATCCCGCGTGGAGTGGGCAGGATGTCGGTCTCGTGAAACATGGCAAGTACCCGCTGATCATCACCTTCCTGGTGCCGCCGCTGCTGCTGTACGGACTCTTCGTCCTCTGGCCGTACCTGCAGGCGTTCCCGATCGCCGGCACCGACTGGCTCGGCTACTCGTCCGACATCAACTTCGTCGGGTTGGACAACTTCGCGACCCTGGTCCGCGACGGCTACCTGTGGAACGCGGTGAAGAACAACGCGATCCTGCTGGTGCTGTTGCCGGTCCTCACCATCGTGCTCGGCCTCTTCTTCGCCACGATGCTCAACACCGGCGGTCGGCGCGGCCGGGCCGGGGTGGTCGGGGTACGCGGCTCCTCGGTGTACCGGCTGGTCTACTTCTTCCCGCAGGTCCTCTCGGTGGTGATCATCGCGCTGCTCTGGAAGGAGGTCTACCACCCGAACAACGGCCTGCTCAACGCCACGTTGCGCGGGATCGGGCTGCCCGCCCCGACCTGGCTCGGCGACCCGCGGACCGCGTTCTGGGCGGTGCTGGCGGTGATGGTCTGGAGCAGCGTCGGCTTCTACGTGGTGCTCTTCGGCGCCGCCATGCAGGCCATTCCCAGGGACATCTACGAGGCGGTGATGCTCGACGGGGCGTCCCGGTGGACCACCCTGCGCAAGGTCACCATCCCGCTGCTCTGGGACACCGTCCAGGTCGCCTGGATCTACCTGGCCATCGCCGCGCTGGACGGTTTCATCCTGATCCAGCAGATGACCGACGGCGGCCCGAACCACTCCTCGGACGTGATCGGCCTGCGGATGTACAACACCGCCTTCGGCAGCGAGACCAAGTTCGGGTACGCCTCGGCGATCGGCGTGGTGATGTTCTTCCTGACCCTGTCGGTGGCGGTGCTGGCGCTGCGGGCCGCCCGACGTGAACGGATCGAGTACTCGTGACCACCGTGGACACCTCCGCCCCGGCCGTACCCGCCGACGACCGTGCCGACCGGGCCCGGTCCGGCGACCGGGCACCCCGGCGTGACCTCGGCGTACTGAACGTCTTCTCGCACGGCTTCCTGCTGCTCTGGGCGCTGCTGACCACGCTGCCGCTGCTCTGGGTGGTGGTCAGCTCGTTCAAGAGCGACGCGGAGATCCTGGCCGACCCGTGGGGACTGCCGGGCGCGCTACGCCTGGAGAACTGGGCGCGGGCCTGGACCGAGGCCCGGATCGGCCAGTACTTCTTCAACAGCGCGGTGGTGGTGGCCGGCTCGCTGACCCTGACCATGCTGCTCGGCGCCACCGCCGCGTACGTCTTCGCCCGGTTCGAGTTCCGGGGGCGGCAGGTCTTCTACTACCTGTTCGTCGGCGGGATGATGTTCCCGGTCTTCCTCGCCCTGGTCCCGCTCTTCTTCGTGGTCCGCGACGCGGGGCTGTTCAACAGCTGGACCGGGCTGATCCTGGTCTACGCGGCCTACTCGCTGCCGTTCACGGTCTTCTTCCTGACCGCGTTCTTCCGTACCCTGCCGACCTCGGTCGCCGAGGCCGGGTTGATCGACGGCTGTGGCCACTTCCGGCTCTTCTTCCAGGTGATGCTGCCGATGGCGCGACCGGGACTGATCAGTGTGGCGATCTTCAACTTCCTCAGCCAGTGGAACCAGTTCATCCTGCCGCAGGTGCTGATGCAGGGCGACGAGTCGAAGTGGGTGCTCGCCCAGGGGTTGGCCGCGCTGGCGGTCAGCCAGGGCTACCAGGGTGACTTCAGCGGACTGTTCGCCGGACTCACCCTCGGCATGCTGCCGGTGCTCGCCGTCTACGTGGTCTTCCAGCGGCAGATCCAGTCAGGCCTGACCGCCGGGCAGCTCAAGTAGCCGAACTGTGGCAGTGCGGGCCGGGGTCGACGGGCCGGTACCGCGATCAGTCGTCGAACGGGTTGAGCAGCCGGCGGTGCAGTTCGACCGGGTCGGTCACCTCGGGCAGGCGTCGGGCGGCCAGCCAGGCGGCGCCGAGCGCACCGTCGTCGTGGACGTACCGCAGTGGCGCGTCCGGCCAGCGTGCCGTCAGGGCCGAACGCAGGGTGTGCACCAGCGGCGTGTCGACGAAGAACAGCCCGCCGCCGAGCACGATCGGCGTACGCGCGTCCGCCGGCCGGATCCGGTCCACGTTGGCGGCGAGCAGCCGGGCGGCCTCGTCGAGGATCGCGGTGGCGGCCGGGTCACCGGCGACGCTGGCCTTGATGACCAGCGGGGCGAGCGCGGCCAGTTCGACGGCGGGCCGCCGGGTCACCTCCTGCACCAGGGCGTCGACGGTGTCCCGGGGCCGCGTGGCGACCTCCGCCGAGCCGAGCAGTTCGGTCAGCACGAGGGTGGAGAGCGGCCCGGGGGGCCGGTGCCGGTCGAGATCGGCCAGCGCCTGCCGGACGGCCTCCCGGCCGACCCAGAAGCCGCTGCCGGCGTCGCCGAGCAGCCAGCCGTGTCCGTCGGCGACCCGGTCCAGGGTCAGGTCACGCACCTCGGCGGCGATCGCGCCGGTGCCGGCGATCAGGATCGTGCCGTCCGGCTCGGCGGTGGCGGAGGCGTACGCGACGAGGGCGTCGCCGACGATCTCGTACTCGCAGCGCAGGCCGACCTCCTGCCAGACCCGGGCGAAGGCGAGCCGGCCCGCCGGATCGGCGGACAGCCGGCCCGCTCCGGCCAGCCCGATGACGCCGGCCCAGACCAGTCCCGGGTCGATGTCGGCGAGGGCGTCGGTCAGCGCCATCCGGAGCTGTTCGGCGGCCTGCTCGGCGCCGTGGCTGGTCGGGTTGCCGCCGCCGGCCCGTCCGCTGCCGAGCCGTTCCCCGGACAGCGAGACCACCGTGGCCCGGGTCGAGGTGCCACCGACGTCGAGTCCCACCACGATGCCGTCGGACATGACCGGCAACCACCTTTCTGTCGCGTGGACTCCGTCCACTCTCCGGCGCCGCGTTCGTCGACCGGCATCCATGCTGCTCGGTGCGGCCGTGCCGGGCAAGATCCGGCCGGGGCGCGGCAGCGCGGGTCAGGTAACAGTTTGAAAACTTCACTCATCGTCTTGACAAGGAGGGGGTTTCAGTAAGAACTTTTACCACTAACAGTTAACTTCCTTTTCGGAAAGGCGTGCCCATGGTCGAGCACGAGGCGGACGCCGTCGCGGGCACCGCGGTGGTGGATGCCGAGCGCGACCTGCGGGCCGCCGCCGGGCTCTCCCCGGCGGACAGTGTCCTGGTCCGGGTACGGTCCCGGCTGACCGAGTTCACCGGCGCCCTGCGCCGGGTCGCCGAGCAGGTGCTCAGCGATCCCGCCGCGGCGGCCCGGGCCACCATCGTCGAACTCGCCGAACGCAGCGGGACCTCGCCGGCCACCGTCACCCGGTTCTGCCGGGCGATGGGCTTCGAGGGTTACGCCGACCTCCGGCTCGGCATCGCCGCCGAGACCGGCCGGGCGCACACCGCCGGCTGGACCGTCGACATCGGACGGGAGATCCAGCCGACCGACCCGCTGGAACGCGTCCTCGGCCAGATCATCGCCGCCGACACCCAGGCCATGCACGACACCGCCACCCTGCTCGACCTGACCGAGGTCGAACGGGCCGCCGAGGCCATCGCCCGGGCCGAGCGGGTCAACATCTTCGGCGCCAGCGGCAGCGCGCTGGTCGGCGAGGAGATGCAGTTCAGCCTGCACCGCATCGGGGTCGCCGCGTGGGCCTGGAACGACGTGCACGAGGGGCTTGCCTCGGCCGCCCTGCTCCGGGCGGGCGACGTGGCGCTCGGCATCTCCCACACCGGCCAGACCCGCGAGACGATCGAGACCCTCGCCGAGGCGGGCAGCCACGGGGCGACCACGGTGGCGCTCACCGGGTTCCCCCGGTCCCCACTGGCCGAACTCGCCGACATCGTCCTGCTCACCGCGAGCCAGGCGACGACCTTCCGGCCGGACGCGCTCTCCGCCCGGCACCCGCAGCTTGTTGTCCTCGACCTGCTCTACATCGCCGTCGCCCAGCGAACCCACGACCGGGCCCACGCCGCGTTCCAGCGGACCGCCCGGGCGGTGGGTGGGCACAAGGCGGCGAGGGAGACACGACCGTGACGCCGCCACGGGTCACCGTCCGTCGTGTCGAGCCGGCGCTGGTCGCCGGTGCGCCCGACGGCCCCGTCGGGCCGGAGGATCCCCCATCCGCCTCCGACCCGATCGTCCCGACCCCGGCACCGGGAACCCTTCCCGGCGCCGGCCGGGGACGAGCACCCGCACCGCTGGCCGGTCCGGGCCGACCGGAGTTTCTCCGACCGGCCCGACCCGACTCTCAACCGAGGAGATGAAGATGTCCGCAACCCCCGACACCCCGTCGGCGCACATTGACCCGTCGGCCACCTCCGGACCGGACCTGCCGGGTGCGCTCAGCGCCTCCCGTCGTACCGTGCTGCGTCGGGCCGCCGCCGTCGGCCTGCTCGTCACCCCGGCCGCCGGGCTGCTGAGCGCCTGCGCCACCGGCGGCGACAGCGGCGACGGCGGCGAACAGGCCACCGGCGAGAAGAGCGCGACCAACCCGCTGGGCGTCAAGGAGGACGCCGAACTGGAGGTCGTGATCTTCAACGGCGGCTACGGCGACAAGTACGCCACCGACGTGCACGAGAAGCTGTACGCGACGGCGTTCCCCAAGGCGAAGATCAACCACCAGGCGACCCAGGCGGTCTCCACCGTGCTGCAGCCGCGGTTCGCCTCGGGCAACCCGCCGGAGTTCGTCAACAACTCGGGTGAGAAGTTCCTCGACTTCGGCGCCCTGGTCGCCGACGGCCAGATGCAGGACCTGACCGAGCTCTGGGACGCGCCGTCGGTCGACGACCCGAGCAAGAAGGTCCGGGACACCGTCATCCCCGGCGTCATCGAGCAGGGCTCGTTCAACACCCCGGACGGTGGACGTAAGCCGTACGTCCTGTACTACGTCTCGACCGTGTACGGCATCTGGTACTCCGGCAAGCTGTTCAAGGACAACGGCTGGACCGCCCCCACCACCTGGGAGCAGTTCACCGCGCTCTGCGAGCAGATCAAGTCCAAGGGCATCACCCCGTACGGCTACGCCGGGGCGAACGCCGCCTACTACCAGTGGAACGTCATCCTCTCCCAGGCGGCCAAGGTCGGCGGCCCGGACGTGCTGAAGAACATCGACAACCTGCAGCCGGGCGCCTGGACCGCCGAGCCGGTGCTGCAGGCCGCCCGGGCCTGGGCCGAGATCGGCAAGAACTTCTCGGACAAGAGCTTCGAGGGGCTCAAGCACACCGACGTGCAGCTGCGGCAGAACCAGTACAAGGTCGCCTTCTACCCCAGCGGTGACTGGCTGGAGAACGAGCAGAAGAGCAACACGCCGGCCGGCTTCGAGTACCAGATCATGCCGGTGCCGAGCCTGACCGCCGCGGACAAGCTGCCGGCCGGGGCGATCCGTGCGGCGGCCGGCGAGGGCTACTTCGTCTCGGCCAAGAGCAAGAACCCGCGCGGCGGCATGGAGTACATGCGCCAGATGCTCTCCAAGGCGGGTGCCCGGGGCTTCACCGAGACCGTCGGTGCGGCGACCGTGGTGCCGGCCGGCAGCGAGGGCTACCAGTTCCCGCCGGGTGTGGCCAGCTCGCAGGCCGCACTGAAGGCGGCCGGGGCGAACGTCTTCAACATGATGTTCGACAACTGGTACAAGGAGCTGGACACTGAGGCCCGGACCGCCACCAACGAGCTGATGTTCGGTCGCGCCTCGGCCGAGCAGTGGGCCGAGCGGATCCAGAAGCGGGCCGACGCCATCAAGAGCGACAGCAGCGTCGCGAAGTTCACGCGCTAGTCGATCGGAGCAAAGTGATCATGCGGCAGGGCAAGCATCTGTCCGTCACGTTGAGCAAGTACGGGTTCGTCGCCTCGTTTCTGGCGCTGCCGGTGCTCGTGTACTCGGTCTTCGTGATTGGCCCGTACGCCCAGGCGTTCCAGATCGCGATGACGGACTGGAGGGGCATCGGCACGCCGAAGTGGGTTGGCTTCGCCAACTTCCAGCGTCTCTGGAACGACGAGGTCTTCTGGAAGGCGGTCCAGCACCATCTGGTCCTGCTGCTTGCCCTGCCGCTGATCACCATCATCATCGCCCTGTTCTTCGCCTTCATGCTCAACGTGGGCGGCGGCAGCAAGGGCGGGCAGCGGGTCGGGGTCCGGGGATCCGCCTTCTACCGGGTGGCCTTCTTCTTCCCCCAGGTCCTGGCGGTGGCGATCATCGCCGTGCTGTTCCAGATGGTCTACCGGCCGGACGAGTCCGGTCTGATCAACGGTGTCCTGGTGAAGCTCGGGCTCGACCCGGTCTTGTTCCTGATCAACCCGAACCTGGCCCTCTGGTCGATCATCGGGGTGCTGGTCTGGCAGGCGGTCGGGTTCTACGTGGTGCTCTTCTCGGCCGGCATGGCGTCGATTCCGGCGGAGATCTACGAGGCGGCCGAACTCGACGGGGCCAGCCGGTTCACCATGTTCTTCCGGGTGACGATCCCGCTGCTCTGGGACACCCTGCAGGTGGCCTGGGTCTACCTCGGCATCGCGGCGTTCGACGCGTTCGCCATCGTCGCGGTGCTCTCGGTGGACAGCGGTGGTCCGGACGGCGCGACCACCGTGCTGGCGATGGAGATCTACCGCAACGCCTTCGTCTACAGCCGGTACGGCTATGCGTCCGCGATGGGCGTGGCGCTCTTTTTCCTGACCCTCACGTTCGCGGCGCTGACGCTGCGGGTGTCCAAGCGGGAAAGCGTCGAGTACTGACATGGGGCCGCAGATGACGACGACAGAAAAGACCGACCGCCCGGCGAGCGAGCCCGGGGCCACGCCGGCACCGACGGCCGGGAACACCAGGGCCAGGCGGCGCCGGGACAGGTCCGAGGTGGGATTCTTTTCCAGCCTGGGCCACGTGGCCCTGGTGGTGTGGGCGGTGATCGTCATCGCCCCGATTCTCTGGACCTTTCTCGCCTCGTTCAAGAACACCACGGAGATCTTCGGTAGTCCGTGGACGCTGCCGGGCGAGCTGCGCTGGGAGAACTGGGGCCGGGCCTGGACCGAGGCCCGGGTCGGCCGTTACTTCGTCAACAGTGTGATCGTGGTGGCCGCCAGCACCTTCGGCACCATGCTGCTCGGTTCGATGGCCGCGTACGTGCTGGCCCGGTACCGGTTCATCGGCAACCGGTTCTTCTACTACCTGTTCGTTTCCGGGCTGGCGTTTCCGGTCTTCCTGGCCCTGGTCCCGCTCTTTTTTGTGGTGGACAACCTCGGTCTGCTCGGTACGCACACCGGTCTGGTGCTGGTCTACATCGCGTACTCGCTGCCGTTCACGATCTTCTTCCTGGCCGCGTTCTTCAAGACGCTGCCCAGCTCGGTCGCCGAGGCCGGCATGATCGACGGCTGCGGACACACCCGGCTGTTCTTCCGGGTCATGCTTCCGATGGCCAAGCCCGGCATCATCAGCGTCGGGATCTTCAACATCATCGGCCAGTGGGCGCAGTACCAGCTCCCGCTGGTGCTGCTGCCCAGCGGTACCGAGGACAAGTGGGTGCTCACCCAGGGCATCGCCGACATCTCGGTGAACGCCGGCTACGAGGCGGACTGGTCCGGGCTGTTCGCGGCGCTGAGCATGGCGATCCTGCCGATGATCATCGTGTACGCCATCTTCCAGCGGCAGATCCAGTCCGGCCTCACCGCCGGCGCGGTGAAGTAGGCCGGGCGGCGGCCCGGGTGAGCGGGCCGGGGCCGCTGGACCGGGCGGATGGGGCGGGGCCGCCGGACCGGCGCGTTCGGGCGCCCGGAAGGATGGGGGAGTGCCGCTGCTCGTCACTCCCGCCCTCCCCGGTGACCTCCTCGCCACGATCGCCCAGCCCCACCTCGACACCGGCGACGGGCTGCTGCTGCGCCCGTGGCGCCCGGAGGACGCCGGCACCGTACGGGCCGCGTTCGGCTGTCCGGTCATCCAACGCTGGCACGTACGCCGGATCGACGGCGACGCCGAGGCGCGGGACTGGATCGCCGGCTGGGCCCGCCGGTGGCGCAACGGCACCGACGCCAGTTGGGCGGTGGTGGACGAACGGGACCGGCCGCTCGGTCAGGTCGGCCTGCGGATGATCTCGCTCTTCGAGGCGTCGGCGGAGCTGTCGTACTGGGTGCTGCCGGAGGCCCGGGGCGCCGGGGTCGCCGGACGGTCGGTCCGGGCCCTCACCGCCTGGTGCTTCATCACACTGGGGCTGCACCGACTGGGTCTGCTGCACTCGGTCGCGAACGCCGCGTCGTGCCGGGTCGCCGACAAGAGCGGGTACGCCCTCGAGGGGACCATGCGCAGCGCGCTGCGGCACGCGGACGGCTGGCACGACGTACACGTGCACGCCCGGCTGCGCACGGACGGTGACCTCCCGGCGGCCCCGGTCGCCTGATCACGGGGCCGGGTGTGGTGTGGAACCCGGTCCGGCCGCCGGCGACCGGGAGTGTCGGTCGGTCCGGGCAGAATCCTTGGCGTGCTGGTGGCGGTGGTCGCGGACGGCGACGGAGACGGGGGTGGCGGCACCCTCCGGCCACTGCATCCGGACGGCCGCCCGGCCGGTCCGGTCGAGCGGGTCACCGATCTGGTCGCGGCGATCGCTGAGCGGGAACGTCGGGACCAGCCCCGGTGGCTCTGGGCGTCGACCGCCGGGTGTTATCCGGGACTGCTCCGGGCCGGTGTCCGGGTGGAGCGCTGCCACGACGTCGAGCTGACCGAGGCGCTGCTGCTGGGCCACGCCGGGCGCTGGGGCGAACCGCGCGGGCTGCCCGCCGCCTGGGCCCGGCTGACCGGAGCGCCGGTGCCGGCGGATCCGCCGGCCCGGGCCGCCGCGCCTCCCGGCGACCAGCAGGGCGCGCTCTTCGAGGTGGTCGGTGGACCGCCGCCGGTCGGGATCGACGCGCTGGCCCGGGTCTACGCCGACCAGCAGACCCGGATCGCCGGGACCGAACACCCCGGCCGGTTCCGGCTGCTGGTCGCCGCCGAGTCCGCCGGGGCCCTGGTCGCCGTCGAGATGGGTGCGGCCGGACTGCCGTGGCGGGCCGACGTGCACGACGCGCTCCTGGTCGAGCTGCTCGGTGAGCCGTCACCGGTGGGTGGGCCGCCGCGCCGACTCGTCGAGCTGGCCGCCGGGATCGCCGAGGCCTTCGGGGTACGACAACTGCACCCGGAGTCCCCGGCCGAACTGCTCCGGGCCTTCGCCCGGGCCGGCCACGAGCTGCCGAACACCCGGTCCTGGGTGGTGCGCTCGGTCGACCACCCGGCGGTCCCGATGGTCCTGGAATACAAGGAGCTCTACCGGATCTGGACCGCGCACGGCTGGGCCTGGCGGCAGGCGTGGGTCTCCGGGGGCCGGTTCCGCCCGGAGTACGTGCCGGCCGGGGTGGTCTCCGGTCGGTGGGCGACCCGGGGTGGCGGGGCGCTGCAGATCCCGAAGGTGGTCCGACGGGCGGTCCGGGCCGACCCGGGCTGGCGGTTGGTGGTCGCCGACGCCGGCCAGTTGGAGCCCCGGGTGCTGGCGGCGGTCTCCGGCGACGCCCGGTTCGCCGCCGCCGGCGCCTCCGGTGACCTGTACGCGGCACTGGCCCGGGACAGCTTCGGCGGTGACCGGGCCCGGGCCAAGCTGGCGCTGCTCGGCGCGATGTACGGGCAGACCGGCGGCTCGGCGATCCCCGCGCTCGCGGTGTTGCGCCGCAGCTATCCGACCGCCTTCGAGTACGTCGAGGCGGCGGCCCGCACCGGTGAGGGTGGCGGTCTGGTCCGGTCCTGGTTGGGACGTACCTGCCCGCCCTCCTCGGTCTCGGTGCGGGAGTCGGAGGAGGGGGAGGGGGCGGTGCTCGAGGTGGCCGAGGTCGACCCGTTCGGTCCCCGGGCCCGGGCGGCGGCGCGGGCCCGGGGGCGGTTCACCCGCAACTTCGTGGTCCAGGCGACGGCGGCGGAGTGGGCGTCGAGCCTGCTGGCGCTGCTGCGGACCAGGCTCGCGGCCCTGGGGCACGGCTCGGCCGAGTTGGTCTTCTTCCAGCACGACGAGGTGCTGGTGCACTGTCCGGCGGACCAGGCGGAGCAGGTGGCCGCCCTGGTGCACGACGCGGCGGACCAGGCCGGACGGCTGCTCTTCGGCGACACGCCGGTGCGGTTCCCGCTGGACGTCTCGGTCGTGGAGTGTTACGCGGACGCGGCCTGATTCAACAGCTGATAACACAAAGCTCCAAATTCGTCCGTTTAGTGCCGATACTCGGCTTAAGCCCGTTCGTTGGGTCCGGTGTGCGCGCGGCAGGGGCCGCGCGGCCGATGTGCGCGCGGCGGGGCGTCGTGCGCCCCGACGGAAGGTGACGCAACTGAGCCGGATCGCTGGAATGATCATCGCCGCGGGCGGGGGACGTCGGATCGGCGGCCCGGAGGCGTTGCTGCACCGGGGGGAACGCCCGCTGGTGAACCACGTGCTCGACACCGTGCGCGAGGCGGGGTGCGGGCCGGTCGTCGTGGTCCTCGGGGCCGCGGCCGAACAGGTACGGGCCACCGCCGACCTCGGCGACGCGATCGTGGTGGTCAACCGCTCCTGGGGCACCGGGATCGGATCGTCGATCCGGCTCGGTCTGGACGCACTGCCCGACCCGCGTACCGAGGCGGTGGTCGTGGTGCCGGTCGACATGCCGGGACTGACCGTCGCGGCGGTACGCCGGGTCGCCGCGCTGCCGTACCCGGAGGCCCTGGTCTGCGCCACCTACGAGGGGTTGCGCGGCTACCCGATGCTCTTCGGACGGCGGCACTGGGCCGGGATCGCCGCCCTGGCCAACGCCGACGTCGGGGCCCGGCCCTACCTGATGGCGCACAAGGACGAGATCGTCGACATCGCCTGCGACACCGTCGCGGACGGCAGCCGGGCCAACACCCCGGAACTGCTCGCCGCCTGGGGGCTGAGCGTGCCGGTGCCCACCCAGCGGGTGGCGGTGTGAGCCGGCGCAGCCGTCGCCGGCCGGACCGGTCGGCGCGGCTGGCCTGGGGCGGAGATCCGGGCCTGTTGCCGTACCCGACGTCGCGGCGACCCACCCCGGTCGGTCCGGCCGCCCACCGACGGATCTGGTCGGCCCCGAGGCGACCGCCGAACCGCTGACCCTCGACGAGTTGAACGGCGTGGGTCGGGGGACGTCATGCGCGTTCTCGACCGCCGGACCTGAGTAGCCGCTGCTGGAGCAGGAACAGCCGGCGGTCGTCGGTCGAGGGCGGTCCGTAGGGTCCCCCGGTATGACGTCCCGGTACGACAGTCGCCCGGGTCGGCACACCGGTTCCGGCGTGCCGACCCGGGCGACCGGGACCCTCGTCAGAGTTCGATGTTGAACCGGCGCAGGATGGACGTGCCGGCCAGACCGGCCGCCGAGACGAGCGCGACCACGGTGAAGACCATCCGCAGTACCACGGTCTCCACCTTGCTGCCGGCCCGGAAGGAGATGGCGTCGGGCAGACCGATCATCCGCCACATCCGGCGCTTGATCGGGATCGGCCAGAGGATCGGCACCCCGGCCCGGGTGATCATGTCGCCGAGGATGTGCACCAGGCAGCCGACGCCGAGCGCCACTCCGATCATCGGATAGCCCCGGTCGCTGGGCAGGTGCAGGTAGGTGAAGTAGGCCGCCGCCGCGGACAGCAGGGTCACCACCACCCAGCCGGCCCGCTTGGCCCACTCGTCGAAGAGGCCCCGCAGCGCCAGCCCGATCATGAAGAACAGGACGCCCATCACCGCCCACTTGCCACCGGAGGCGCAGAGCGCGATCGTGCCCCAGGTGACCAGGCCGACGAACGGCAGGGTGTGGGTCAGGGTGCGGTGCCCGTTGTCCCGGTCCGGGTCCTTGCTGAGCCGGGTGGCGTGGTAGACACCGAGCGAGATCTTCTCCATCACCTCCGCGATGAAGAGCGAGACCACGCCGAACGAGCGCGCGACCGTCGAACCGCCCTTGTTCGCCGTCACCCTGCCGGACATGTCGAGGTCGGGGAAGAGCGCCCCGCCCGCGCAGACCGCGGTGCCGACGGCGATCGCCAACGGCGACTGCTCGTAGCCGGCGAACTGGTCCAGCGCCCACGAGCCGGCCAGCCAGACGGCGGCGCCGGACAGGGCATGGGATGGCCCCATCATCGTTATGCATCCTCCCCAGGGAACACCCACATTGCGGAGTCACTGTGTCAAACGGCGGCGCGGCAGGCAATCACCTGAAGATCCACACTGACCGCCCGGCGTGTCGTGGTGGCGACACCCGCCGGGTCGGGCCGGTCAGGCCGACGGGCGGAAGCTGGTCTGCAGCATCCGCAGGTAACTCTGGTTGACCCCCCAGTCGAATTCCCGGGTCAACCAGGAGACGGTGTACGCCCGCCGGTTCGAGGTGTTGATCAGCATCCGGACCGCCTGCACCCGTTCGCCGCGCGGATCGGTCCACCGGCACTCCCAGACCGCGCCGCCCTCCCGCAGGTCGAGCGGCCCGATCTCCACCTGTTCGTAGCCGGTCAGTACACCCCGGACGAGCAGCCGGTGCTCCTCCGCCCGCCAGTACGCCTCGGCGTTGCGGGTCGGCGGGGTGGCCGGGTCGACGCTGAGCAGCCGGGCCGTACCGTCGACCGGCTCCCGGAAGCAGACCACGGTGCCGTCGGTGTAGCGCTGCCAACCGATCGGCACCGCGATCCGGAAACCCGACGGGTCGGTGTACCAGGTCCAGTTCTCGATCAACCCGAACCGTTCCTCCGGCGGCCGGGGCGCCGAGGTGACCGCGACGCTCTGCCCCGGCGGCCGTCCACAGGGGAAGGCCGCCGGTCCGGTCGGGCCGGCCGGCGGTGTCGGGGAACTCGTCGGCCCGGGAAGGGCCTCACCGCCGCGCTGGGCCCGTACCGCCAGGCCGGCGCCGAGCGCGGCCAGCACGGTGCAGGTCAGGGCCAGCGCCAGGATCCGCCAGAAGCGGCGGGGCCGGGCGCCGGTCCACGGCAGCCGACCGGACCAGATCCCGTCCCGGCGTCCGGCCCCGGCGGGCAGCGCCCCCGGGTCGCCCCGGGCGGGCGTCCCAACCCAGGTCGGGGTGCCGGCCGGTCCCGGCACGTCCGGCCGGTCAGGCGGCCCGGGACGGCCGTTCCCGGGCGACGACGGGCCGGGACCACCAGCCGTGGGCGGCGTCGGAGCGGCCGACGGGTTCTCCGGCACATCGCGGTCCGGCGTGCGGCGTCGTCCCGACACCGGATGCGGTCGCTCCGGGTGTGGCGGCCGGTCCGCGTCCCCCGGGCTTCCCCCGGCCGGGGTCGGTTGTGCCCGACGGGTCGGGTCGGCCGGGTCGGACCGGTCCCGTCCGTCGTCCGGACCCGGCTGATCCGGATCACGCCGGTTCGGCGGCACGCTCGGCGGTGACACGGCCGACGGCGGCACGATCGAGGGCGGTGGGACCGGCGGTCGCTGGTTCGGCTGGTGCCGCGGATCCGGGTACGGGCGCGGCCCCGGCTGGTGACGCTGGTTCGGGGTACGACGGCGTCGTGGCCGCTCGGCGGGATCCGGCGGCGTGGCGGGCCCGTCCGGGTCGGTGGGCGGTTCGTCCGGCGGCGGCTCCGTCCGGCGGGTCAGGGAACGGGCCAGGGCCAGCGGATGCCGGCCGGACCGGGGCGGTGGCGGATCGACGACCCGGCGCAGCAGCCGTTCGACCTCGTCGGCGGTGAGCCGCTGTCGGGGGTCGCGGCGGAGCAGCCCGGCCAGGACCGGACGGAGGGGACCGGCCCGGCTCATCGGATCGGGTGGTGCCACCGCCAACGCGGTGAGGGTGGCCATCGTGGTCGGCCGGCTGTACGGCGACCGCCCCTCCACCGCCGCGTAGAGGGTGGCGCCGAGCGACCACAGATCCGACTCCACCGTCGAGGAACCGTCGGCGGCCCGCTCCGGGGAGACGTACTGCGGCGAGCCGAGGACCACACCGTCCCGGGTCAGTGCCCCGTCACCACCGTCCACGGTGGCGAGACCGAAGTCGGTGAGCACCACCCGGCCGTCGTCGGCGATCAGCACGTTGTGCGGCTTCACGTCGCGGTGCAGCACCCCGGAGGCGTGCGCGGCGCGCAGCGCGGCGAGCACGGCGAGGCCGACCTCGGCGGTCCGCCGGGGGGAGAGCGGGCCGTCGGCGTCGAGAACCTGCTGCACCGAGCGGGAGGGGACGTACTCCATGACGATCCACGGGGAGTCGGCGGAGTGCACGACGTCGTAGACCCGTACCACGTTGGGATGGTTCAGCCGGGCGGCGGTCCGCGCCTCGCGCAGGGTCCGGACCGACAGCTCGGCACGCTCGTCGGGAGTCATCCAGGCCGGCGGGACCACCTGTTTCATCGCCACCGGGCGGCGCAGCATCTCGTCGGTGGCCAGCCAGACCCGGCCCATCCCGCCGCTGCCGACGGTGTGCAGCAGCAGGTAGCGGTCCGCGATCCGTACCTGCTGCACCGGCGGTTCCCCTCTGTTACCCGCCGTACACGATAGCGAGCGGACTGTGCCTTTCGCATCACCCGTCAACGCGTCGGCACAGCTCCGCCCACTGATCGGAAATCTCTTCACCCCGCCGCCGGGCCCCAGACCCGTCGGTGGACCGGGGGTCAGCAGGCGGCGCCGTCGAGGGCGAACAGGTTCCCGTCCGGTACGACGATCCGCGCCGACCCGGCACCGGACCGGGTACGCGGTGCCGGCCCCGCGTTCGCCACACTCGCGTACACGGCGGCGGTCCGGGCGGCGATGCTCGCCCAGCCGTACCGTTCGGCGACCATGGTGCGGGCCCGGCGGGCCACCCGGCGGGCGAAGACCTCGTCGCCGAGCAGCGAGTCGACGGCACCGGCCAGCGCCTCCGGGTCGCTGTGCGGGAAGGTGACCCCGGTGACCCCCGGCTCGACGATCTCGGCGAGCCCACCGGTGGCGGCGACCGCGAGCGGCGCCCCGGCCGCGGCGGCCTCCAGGGCGACCATGCCGAACGGCTCGTAGAGGCTCGGCACCACGGTCGCGTCGGTGGCCGCGAGCAGCGCCGGCAGCTGCCGTTCGGTCAGGAAGCCGGCGAACCGTACGGTCGGCTCCAGCCCGAGCCGCGACGCCTGCTCCTGCAGTTCCGACCGGTACGGCCCATCTCCGGCGATCACCACCCGCAGCCCGGGGTGTCGGTCCCGCAGCCGGGGTACGGCGTGCATCAGGTGCTGCACCCCCTTCTCGTAGACGAGCCGGCCGGCGAAGCCGACCAGCGGGCCGTCCCCGGCGAACCGCTTGCGGGCGGCGGCGACGGCCCGGGGCTGGGCGGCCCAGGCCCGGTCGTCGACCCCGTTCGGCACCACGTCCACGTGCCCGGCGGGCAGCCCGAACAGGGCGGCCACCTGGTCCCGCATGTAACCCGAGCAGGTGATCACCCGGTGCGACTCCTGGCTCAGCCAGTGCTCCACCGAGTGGATGGTCCGGTTCATCTCCTCCGGCAGCCAGCCCTGGTGCCGGCCCGCCTCGGTGGCGTGCATCGTGGTGACCAGCGGGATGTCCAGGTGGTCGGCGAGGTTGATCGCGGTGTGCGCGACCAGCCAGTCGTGTGCGTGGATCACGTCGTACCGCTGGTTGCGGGTGGCCCGCAGCGCCGTGCGGGTCAGGGTGTGGTTGAACGCCATGGTCCAGGCGAGCAGGCTCGGGGTCGCCAGCGGGAAACCGACCGGGTCCTCGGGTGCGCGCAGCACGTGCACCCCGTCGAGGTACGCCTCCACCGGCGCGCCCTCGTCGTGCCGGGTGACGACGGTGACCTGGTGCCCGGCGGCGGCGAGCGAGGTGGCCAGCGCGTGCACGTGCCGGCCGAGGCCGCCGACGAGCACCGGCGGGTACTCCCAGGAGAGGATCAGCACGCGTTGCGGGCGGGCCGCGGGGAAATCGATGACCTCGGCGTTCGGCGACATACCCGGCCCCCTTTTTCAGATGGTTCCAGCGCAGACGCGAACAGACACCGGTTACGGGTGCCTACGCGTCATTGGGTTGACGCCCATACTGCCGGTTGGGGGAAAACCGGCGAAGACGTGGCCGTTGCGGGCATGTAACGCTGGTCGGTCACCTTGCCCTGACCCGGAGTAGCTCCGCCACCGACCAGGCCTGGAAGGGGGTTCCGGTGGCCGCGTGCGGGGCCGCCCCGTCCGCGGTCTCGCTCACCGAGCCGAGGCCGAACTCCGACAGGTGTGCCTCCAGCCCGGCGAACAGGTCTGCGGTCGGCAGGCCGGCGGCCCGGGCGGCGTCCGCGTACGGGCCGACCAGCCAGGGCCAGACGGTGCCCTGGTGGTAGCCGGAGTCCCGGTCCGCCGGGCCGCCCCGGTGCCGGGCGACAAAACCGGGACTGCCCGGCGCGAGACTGCGCGGACCGAGCGGGGTCAGCAGGGCGGCACCGATCCGGGCCAGCACCGCCGGGTCCGGGTCCAGCGGGGCGTACGGCAGCGACCAGGCGAGCAGCTGGTTCGGCCGGAGCAGGTCGTCGTCGTACCGGTCGGCGGCACCGCGCGGGTACGCCGGGGCCGGGGCGTCGACCACGTCGTACAGCCAGCCGGCCGGGGCCGGGAAGCGACGCCGGAACGACTCCCGGGCCCGGTCGTGGGCGGCCGGGGCCGGGCCGGGGTCCTGGCCGACCAGCCGGGCCAGTTCGGCGACCGCGGCCAGACCGTTGATCCACAACGCGTTCACCTCGACCGGCTTGCCGGCCCGCCGGGTCACCGGTTCGCCGTCGACCCGGGCGTCCATCCAGGTCAGCGCCGCCCCGGCGGCGCCCTGGGCGAGCAGTCCGTCCGCCGGGTCCACGCCGATCCCGTACCGGCCGGTGCCGGCCAGGTGCCGGGTGACCACGTCCCGCAGCGCCGGCAGCAGCTCGGCGGCGAGGTCGGTGTCCCCGGCGACGGCCACGTGCCGGGCCACCGCGTGCAGGAACCAGAGCGTGCCGTCCACGGTGTTGTACTCCACCCGCCCGGTGTCGGCGGTGTTGGCGAGCATGCCGTCCGACAGCGTCGCCGCGTACGCCCGCAACAGGTCCCGGCCCTCGTCGGCCCGGTCGGTGGCCAGGAAGAGCCCCTCGTAGGAAATCATCGTGTCCCGGGACCAGGCCCCGAACCAGGGATAACCGGCGACCACGTCCGGCGCCGCCTCAGCACGCCCGGCACCCCCGGACCGGATCACGAACGCGTCGGCGGCCAGGGCCAGGGTCGCCGCCACCGGGTCCGCCGGCTTCGCCGCCGCCACCACCCGACGGTTCCGGCGCCGGGCCGTCTCGATCACCTCGCCGGCCGGCGGCGGCTCGACCGCCAGGGTGTCCGGGTCGCCGGCCCAGGCCAGCACCGAGACGGTGTCGCCGGGCCTGTCGAGCGCGCCGGCGAACCGGCCCGCGTACCACAGATCCTCCTCCGGGGTCAGGCCCCGGGCCGCCTCCGCCCGGTGGTGCACCCCGTACCACCAGCGGCCCGCCGGGGACCAGTCCGGCCCGGCGAGCCGGAACGCACCCTCGACCACCGCACCGCCGGTGACCGGCTCGACCACCGGCGCCGGCCCGTCCGCGCGCCGCTCACCGTGCGCGTCCCGCCAGGTGACCACCGCAGCCAGCCCCAGCCGGGCCGGCCCGCCGGAGAGCAGCCGGTGCCGCACCGCCAGGCAGGACCGGCCGTACGCCATGGCCAGCTCGCGCTCGACGACCAGGTCCCCGATCCGCCACCGCCAGCGTGGCAGCCCGTCGACCAGGTCGAAGCGTTCCAGCAGCTCGAACCCGGCCGGGTCGACGGCCCCGGACCGCCACTCGTGCGCGCCGAGCCGGACCGTGGCGCCGGACGGCAGGGTCAGCTCCGGGTCGAGGCTGACCAGCGCCAGCCGCCGGGCCGCCGGGGTGGCGCCGGAAACCACGAGCAGTCCGTGGTAGCGCCGGGTCCGCAGCCCGCCGACCGTGCCCATCGCGTACCCGCCGAGGCCGTCCGGGACCAGCCACTCCCGGTCGGTCGCGGACGTCAGCCGACCGCAGACCCGCGGTCCGAACCCGATAGGCAGCATGGCGCCCATGATGCCCGGTCAGCGCCCCGGACACACCCTGAGGATCCGTCGGATCCTGGCCGGTCGCGGGCAACCGACGACAATGATCGGCAGGATGACCGTACGGGAGCGGTCGGATGACGGGCGGGAAGCGAATGGACGACGGGCAGGACGCGGAACGGACCCGGCTGGCCGAGGCCGACGCCGGCGAGCAGCCGTGGCGGGCCTGGGGCCCCTACCTGTCCGAACGTGCCTGGGGCACGGTCCGGGAGGACTACAGCGAGCACGGCACCGCCTGGGACTACTTCCCGCACGACCACGCCCGGTCCCGGACGTACCGGTGGAACGAGGACGGGATGGCCGGGGTCTGCGACGAGTGGCAGACCTTCTGCTTCGGGCTCGCGCTGTGGAACGGCGCGGACCCGATCCTCAAGGAGCGGATGTTCGGCCTCGGCGGCGACGGCGGCAACCACGGCGAGGACGCCAAGGACTACTGGTGGTACCTCGACTCCACCCCGACCCACTCCTGGATGCGCTGGCGCTACCACTACCCGCAGGCCGCCTTCCCGTACGACGACCTGGTCGCGGTCAACGCGGCCCGGGGCCGGGACGAGCCCGAGTACGAGCTGGTCGACACCGGTGTCTTCGACGACGACCGGTACTGGGCGGTGACCGTCGACTACGCCAAGGCGTCGCCGACCGACCTGTGCGTCCTGGTCACCGTCGCCAACCGGGGTCCCGAGCCGGCCCGGCTGCACGTCCTGCCCGGCCTCTGGTTCCGCAACACCTGGTCCTGGGGGCTGCCCGGCCGGGACCAGGTGCCGAAACTGGTCGGTACGCCCGGCCGGCTGGTCGGCGAGCACTGGGTGCTCGGCCAGCTGGTGCTGGAAGGCGACGGGGAGCCGGCCGCGCTGCTCTGCGACAACGAGACCAACACCGAACGGCTCTGGGGGCTGCCCGGCCGCAGCCGGTACCCGAAGGACGGCATCAACGACCACGTGGTGAACGGCGCCGACACGGTCAACCCGGCGGGGGAGGGGACCAGGGGGGCGCTGCACTACGTACTCGACGTACCGGCCCGGGGCGAGACCCGGATCCGGCTGCGGCTCACCCTGACCGCGCCGCCGCCGAGCGAGGAGCCGCCGCCCGCCCTCGACCTCGGCGCCGACTTCGAGGCGACGATGGCGACCCGGCGGGCCGAGGCGGACGGGTTCTTCGCCCGGCTGATCCCGGACCGGGCGTCCCGGGAGGAGGCCGAGGTGGCCCGGCAGGCGATCGCCGGGCTGATGTGGGGCAAGCAGTTCTACCACTTCGACGTGCAGCAGTGGCTGACCGGTGACCCGGCCGCCGCGCCGCCGCCGGCCGGGCGCCGGC
The DNA here is from genome assembly GCF_039871775.1 of Plantactinospora sp. B5E13. Taxonomy (NCBI): domain Bacteria; kingdom Bacillati; phylum Actinomycetota; class Actinomycetes; order Micromonosporales; family Micromonosporaceae; genus Plantactinospora; species Plantactinospora sp. B5E13. Next base: position 54,567 of record NZ_JBDPLT010000005.1, on the reverse strand, counting down.
ACGGCCGCAACAGCTCGTGGCGGCACATGAACAGCTTCGACGTCATCTCCATGCCGGACCCCTGGGAGTACCCCTGGTACGCCGCCTGGGACCTGGCCTTCCACTGCGTCAGCATCGCCCGGGTCGACCCCGGCTTCGCCAAGGCGCAACTGCTCCTGCTGCTGCGCGAGTGGTACCTGCACCCCAACGGGCAGATCCCGGCGTACGAGTGGGCGTTCGGTGACGTCAACCCGCCGGTGCACGCCTGGGCGGCGCTGAAGGTCTTCGAGATCGACGGCGGGCGGGACTTCGACTTCCTCGCCCGGATGATGCACAAGCTGCTGCTGAACTTCACCTGGTGGGTCAACCGCAAGGACGTCGGCGGCAACAACGTCTTCGAGGGCGGTTTCCTCGGGCTGGACAACGTCGGCCCGTTCGACCGGTCGGCGGCGCTGCCGGTCGCCGGGGTGCTGGAGCAGTCCGACGGCACCGGCTGGATGGCCATGTACGCGCTCAACCTGCTCGACATGGCGCTGATCCTGGCGGTGCACGACCCGACGTACTCCGACATCGCGACGAAGTTCTTCGAACACTTCGCGTACATCGCGGCGGCCGCGTACGACCAGGGGCTCTGGGACGACGAGGACTCGTTCTTCTACGACGTGCTGCGGCTGCCGGACGGCAGCAACGTGCCGTTGAAGGTACGTTCGGTGGTCGGGCTGCTGCCGTTGGCCGCGATCACCCGGCTCACCACCGTCACCCTCAACCGGCTGCCGGAGCTGACCGCCCGGCTGCGCTGGTTCCTGGCCAACAAACCCGAGTACGCCGGGGTGATCGGCGCGCGGCGGCTCGGTGGCGACGGCCGGCAGCAGCGACTGCTCTCCATGGTCGGCCCGGACCAGGTGGTCCGGCTGCTGGCCCGGATGTTGGACGAGGAGGAGTTCCTGTCCCCGTACGGGCTGCGGACCCTCTCCCGGCGGCATCTGGCCGAGCCGTTCAGCGTGGAGTTGGGCGGGCAGGAGTTCACCGTCGGCTACGAGCCGGCCGAGTCGACCAGCGGACTCTTCGGGGGCAACTCGAACTGGCGGGGTCCGATCTGGATGCCGACCAACTTCATGCTGATCTCGGCGTTGCGCGACCACGCCGCCTTCTTCGGCGACGACCTGCTGGTCGAGTACCCGACCCGGTCCGGCAGCAAGCACACGCTGACCGAGATCGCCGACGACCTCTCCGCCCGGCTGATCTCACTGTTCCTGCCCGACGAGTGGGGCCGCCGCCCCATCTACGGCATCGCCGAACTCTTCCAGACGCACCCGGACTGGAAGGACCTGATCGCCTTCCCGGAGTACTTCCACGGCGACAACGGCGCCGGCCTCGGCGCCTGGCACCAGACCGGCTGGACCGCCCTGGTCGCCGACCTGATCCTCACCCTCCGCCGGTAGCCAAGGGCCCGCCACTGTCCTTTCCGGTCGTGGACGGGCCCCCTCCCGCCCCGCGCGCCGTCAGCCGTCGGGATGTTCCCGCTCGACGGCCCGTCAGCGGATCGCACTCTCAGCGGATCGCACTCTCAGCGGATCGCACCGTCCCGGAGCACGGCGTGCGCGCCGACCGTCTGGTTGACGATCTGCGTCACCCGTACGTCGACCGCGACACTGGCCAGCGCCACCGCGTCGGCCCGGCTCACCCCGTACTGCCGCTGCAGCAGGTCCAGCATCGAATCCAACGCGGTGAAGGTCGCCTCGTCGAGGGTCGTCCCGACCCCCATGGTCACCCAGGAGTCGGCGGTACGGGCCACCGGTCCGGTGACCGGGAAGTCGTCCCGTACGCCGAAGGTGAGGGTCACCTCGTCCATCGGGCACTCGACGGCGGTGCCGCCGACCTCGCCGTCGCCCTGGGCGGCATGCCCGTCGCCGACCGAGAAGAGCGCACCGTCGACCGGGATCGGCAGCAGCAGCGTGCTGCCGGCGACCAGCTCCTTGCAGTCCAGATTGCCCCCGTGTGACCGGGGCGGCACCGTGGAGTGCCGGCCCGGCGTGGCCGGCGGCATGCCGAGCACCCCCATGAAGGGACGGAGCGCGACGGTGTGCCCGTGCTGGTTGCGGCCAATCATCGCGACCGGGTCCAGCTGCCAGGCGTGCACCACTCCCTCCTCCTCCACGCCGTAGCTGCGGTTGAAGTCGCTCGGCCAGCCGCCGGCCACGGTGGTGCCCCAGGCCGCCGGCACGACCGCGTCGATCCGTACCTCCAGGGTCTGGCCGGCCCGGGCACCGCGGACCGCGACCGGTCCGATCAGGGCGTGACCGTAGTCGGGCTGGTACTGCGGGACCCGGGGCCGTTCCCGGTTGCGTCCGCCCGGGTACGGCCCGGCCGACCACCAGCAGTCCAGGGTCCGGTAGCTCACCGTGTCGCCGGGTTCGATGGTGAGGACCGGCGGAAGGTCCCGGGAGAAGTAGCCGTGCAGAGTTGCGTCGTCCGGGGTGAGGGTGTGTCGCATCTGGGCAGGCTAATGGCTGTCCGACCGGCCGGGGTAGGTGCCGGCCCGGCTCGGCGGCGCGATGCCGGGTCGGGGTGGCGACCCGGGACATCTCAGGGCCGACGCTCGGGGACGTCTCAGGGTTCGGTCCGATGTGTCGATGTGACGGTCGATGATTGGCTCGTCGCTGTGGATGACGTCGTACGTCTCGAATCGCTGGGCAGGACCTACGGGTCGGGCCGGAACACCGTGACCGCGCTGCGGAACGTGTCACTGCGCCTGCGGGCCGGCAGCTTCACCGCCGTGATGGGACCGTCCGGCTCCGGCAAGTCGACGCTGCTGCAGTGCGCAGCAGGGCTGGACCGGCCGACCAGCGGGCGGGTGTTGATCGCCGGTACCGACCTGGCCGGGCTCGACGAGACCGGGTTGACCCTGCTCCGGCGGGACCGGGTCGGTTTCGTCTTCCAGGCGTTCAACCTGCTGCCCGCGCTGACCGCCGAACAGAACGTGGCACTGCCGCTGCGGCTCGCCGGCCGTCGGCCCGACCGGGCCCGGATCGCGGCCTTCCTCGCCGACGTCGGCGACACCGTCGAGGTACTGCTCGCCGACGGTGGCACCGCGCCGCTGCGGGTGGCGGCCGTCCTCTCCGCCACCACCGGCAGCAACGATGTTGCCTACCTGAGCGAGCGGTTCGCCGGCACCGCGGCGTACGCCTCCACCGGGCTGGCCCGTCGGATCTACGTGACGCTGCGCCCGGACGCCGACCCGGCGGCCGTCCGGGCCGCCCTGGCGTCCGCGACCGCCGGGCTCGGCGCCCGCGTGGTCGCCGCCGAGCAGTGGCTCGGCGAGGAGAGCGGCGAGAACCGCGAGGCGAGCACCCTCGGCATGGTGCTGGTGCTGGGCATCGCGATCGTCTTCTGCTTCATCGCCGTCGTCAACACCCTGGTGATGGCGGCCGCCGACCGGCGGCGGGACCTGGCGATCCTACGGCTGGCCGGGGCCACCCCAGGTCAGACGCTGCGGGTCTTCGCGGCCGAGTCCCTGCTGGTCGTCGGCGTCGGGGTGCTGCTGGCGGCCGGCGCGTCGGCGGTGAACCTGGCCGGACTGCGGCTCGCCCTGGGACAACTGGTCGGCCCCACCCCGGTCACCGTGCCCTGGGGGACGGTCGCGGTGATCACCGCGACCGGTGCCGTACTGGCGCTGCTGGGCGCGCTGCTGCCGATCCGGCTCGCCCTGCGGTCCGGTCCGGTCGAGCTGGCCGGCATCCGCGAGTGAGCCCGCCGCTCGGGCCCCGGCGGTGCGGTGGAGCCCGGGGGTGGGGCCGGACGGCGCGGTCTCGGGCGCGCCCGGCCGGCCCCGTCGGCGGGTGGCGTCGGTCGGGGCGGTTCAGCCGTCGCGGGTGACGATCAGTTCGCCGATCGAGGCGAGCCGGTCGGTGGCGACCCCGACCCGGCCCAACTCGCCCAGCACCCCGGCGGCCTGCCGCAGTTCGTCCCCGGCGGCCCGTTCCGACCAGTCCCGGCCGCCGGCCTCCTCCACCAGCGCGGCGAGTTCCCGCAGCTCGTCGGGGTCGGCGAAGGGGGTCGGGTCGGCATAGCGGGTACGGAGCCGGGCGGCGGCCGGATTGTCGGCGGCCAGGGCGGCGACCACCGGCAGACTCTTCTTGCGCCGGCGCAGATCCGCCATCGCGGGCTTGCCGGTCCGTTCCGGGTCGCCCCAGATCCCCAGCAGGTCGTCCCGGTGCTGGAAGGCCAGGCCGAGGTGCCGGCCGTACCGGTCGAGCAGGACACGGGTCGGCTCGTCGGCGCCACCGTACAGCCCGCCGAGTGCGCAGGCGCAGCCGAGCAGGGCGGCCGTCTTGGCGGCGGACATCCGTACCGCGTCCGCGACACTCACCCCGATCGTCCGTTCGAAGGAGAGGTCCAGGGCCTGCCCCTCGATCAGCTCGTCGATGGTGCGGGCGAGTTGCGCGGCGGCCGTACCGGCGAGCTGCGCCGGCGTACGCGCCAGGACCGCGAAGGCGAGCGCCAGCAGCGCGTCCCCGGCGAGGACCGCGGCGGACGGCCCGAAGACCGCCCAGGCGGTGGGACGGTGCCGGCGGACCGGGTCCTGGTCCATCACGTCGTCCTGCAGCAGCGTGCAGTTGTGCATCAGCTCCACCGCGACCGCCGCCGACAGAGCGCTCTCCACCGCACCGCCCACCGCCGCCGCGCTCACCAGGGTCAACGTCGGCCGGATCAGTTTCCCGGCGCCGGCCTGGACCGGGCGGCCCGCGTCGTCACGCCAACCGAGCTGGTACTCGCAGACTCTTCGCATCTGTGGCCTGAGGTGCCCGACGGCCGCCGCCATCGCGGGGCGTACCGCTGCCTGACTCTCCGTCAGCCATCCCGGTTCGTCGAGCTTCGTGACCGTTCCCGTCCTGGTCATGCCGCCTGCCCTCCTCGCGCGTGGAAAGCCTCCAGCCCTGCGGTGAGAGTAGCGAGAGCAGCGGGGATTTACCTGTATTGATTTTGTCGTCCGTGCGTGACAGAGTGCTCACCCTGTTCATTCGAATCTGTTGCCGGCACCCTTGACACCATGGATGACGTATTGGTGCTCGGCGCCGGAGTGGTGGGACTCAGCTGCGCGGTACGGCTGGCCGAGGCGGGGGTCCGGGTGAGCGTGCTCGCCGCCGACGAGCCGGTCGCGACCGTCTCCCGGATCGCCGCCGCGGTCTGGTATCCGACCCGGACCGAGGCCGACCCCCGGGTGCTCGACTGGGCCCGCCGCACCTTCGACGAACTCGCCGACCAGGCCCGCCGGGAGATCCCCGGGGTGGTGCTGCGGCCGACCCGGATGCTGCTGCGCCGCGCGGTCGCCGAGGACCCGTGGTGGTCCGCCGCGGTGCCCGACTTCCGGTCGGTCCCGCCGCCCCCCGGGTACGGCGGGGAGTGGCGGTTCACCGTACCGACCGTGGAGATGGAGCCGTACCTGCACTGGCTCGTGGACCGACTCGCCGGACTCGGCGTACCGATCCGGCGGCACCGGGTACGAACCCTGCACGAGCTGGCCGGTCAGGCGCCGGTGGTGGTGAACGCGACCGGACTGGCGGCCGGGGTGCTCGCCGACGATCCCGCCGTCCACCCGGTCCGGGGACGGATCGTGCTGGTCGCCAATCCCGGCCTGGTCACCTCGATGCGGGACGAGGGGCACCCGGGCGGGCCGACGTACGTCCACCCGCGCAGCCGGGACGTGGTGCTCGGGGGCACCTTCGAGCCGTACGAGACGGACACCGCGCCGGACGACGAGGCCGGGCGGGCGATCGTGGCCCGGTGTGTGGAGCTCGTGCCGGAGCTGGCCGGCGCCCCGGTCCTCGGGCAGCTCACCGGCCTGCGCCCGGCCCGGCACGGCGGGCCCCGGGTGGCGGTGGACCCGTCCGGACCGGACGGCACCCGACTGATCCACAACTACGGGCACGGTGGTGCCGGGGTGACCCTGGCCTGGGGCTGCGCCGACGAGGTGGTCGCCCTGGTCGGGGCGGCCTCCGCCGTACCCGACTGACCCCGGCGGGCGGCCCGGGCTCAGGCGGCCCGGACTGCGGTGCGGCGTGGCTTCAGGCGGGGGCCCGGACCGTGGTGCGGCGCGGGTTCAGGACTGTGGGGCGGCGCAGGAGACGGTCGCGGCGGCGCTGTCGTTCCCGTCGGTGGTGATGGTCCGGTCGGTGGTGGTGGTCCGGGCCATCAGCGTCCGCAGCGGCTCCGGCCGGCCCAGGTGGTATCCCTGCCCCCGGTCCACACCGAGGTCGCGGAGCACCGGCACCAGCTCGGGCCGGTCGATGTGTTCGGCGACGGTCCGCATCCCGAGCCCGTGCGCGGCCCGGACCACGGCGTCGATCAGGATCGGGTCCGACCCGCCGTGGTCGGCCTGCCGGACGAACTCCCCGGCGATCTTCACCGTGTTGAACGGGAGATGCTTGAGGTAGACGAAGGAGCCGTACCCGGCGCCGAAGTCGTCGAGGCTGAACCGGCAACCGGCCGAGGTCAGGGTGGAGGCCAGGTGGCGGGCGGCGTCGAGGTTGGCGATCGCGGTCGTCTCGGTGATCTCCAGACCGAGCTGGGTCGCCGGCACCCCCGCGCCGGTCAGGGTGGCGACCACCCAGTCGCCAAAGGTCGGATCCTCCATCGACCGGCTGGAGATGTTCACGTCGAACCGTAGTTCCGCACCGGCGGTACGCGCCGAGGCGAGGGCCTGGGTGGCGGTCTCCACCACCCAACGGTCCAGTTCGTAGATCATGTCGCCGCGCTCCAGCGCGGGCAGGAACTCGCCCGGCCCGATCTGGCGGCGCTGCTCGTCCCGGACCCGCATCAGCAGTTCGTAGCTGTGGATCCGGTCGTCGGGCAGGTCGATGATCGGTTGGGCGTCGAGTTGCAGTTGACCGGTTTCCAGGGCACGGCGGACCCGGGACACCACGTGCACCCGCTGGGCGGCCACCTCCTGCTGTTCCGGGGCGAACAGGCGGGCCCGGTTCCGCCCCTCGCCCTTGGCCTGGTAGAGCGCCAGGTCGGCGTGCGCCAGCAGCAGCGTGTCGTCGTCGGCGGTGTCCAGCGGTGCCGCGCCGATGCTCAACGTCACCCGCAACGGCTCCCCACGGACCGCGAGCGGGGTCCGGGCGACCAGGTCGCAGAGCCCGGCGCCGATGGCCAGCGCCCGGTCTGCGTCGCAGTCCGGCAGCAGGACGGCGAACTCGTCACCGCCGAGCCGGCCGAGTACGGCCTCCGCCGGCAGGTGCTCGGTGAGCAGCCGGGCCAGCAGCCGGAGCACCTCGTCACCGACAGCGTGTCCACGCAGGTCGTTGATGTCCTTGAAGTTGTCGATGTCGAGCAGGAGCAGGGCGGTGGTGGCGCCGCTCCCGGCGGCTGTCAGGTCGCTCATCCGGGCGGTGAGCGCCCGTCGGTTCGGCAGCCCGGTCAGCGGGTCGTGTGCGGCGAGGTACGCCAGTTCGTCCTGCACCTGACGGAACTCGGTGATGTCGTGCGCGGTACCCAGCATCCGCAGCGGTCGGCCGGCCTCGTCGGTGAAAACCTCGCCGTAACACCGCAGGATCCGGGTCTGCAGGCCGCCGGGGAGGCTCATCCGGTGGGTGAAGGTGAACGAGGTCGCCTCCCGGATCGCCCGGTCGAGTTCCGCGTCGACCAGCGCGAGGTCGTCCCGGTGGATCATCGACCGGTAGGTCCGGTAGTCCAGGTGGGTCTCCGGGGCCAGGCCGATCATCGTCTTCAGGGTCGGCGACCAGACCACCTGGTCGGTCGGCAGGTGCCACTCCCAGGTGCCGACCCGGGCCAGTTCCTCGATGTGGCTCAGCCGCCAGGCGTAGTCGTCGGCCCGGCGCTCTGCGCCCACCTGCTCGGTGACGTCGGTGAACTCGTACAGCAGCGGCGTGGTCGGCGGCCCCGGCCGGTCGTCCGGTCCGACCGGCGGCTGGTGCGGGTCGGTCAGCGTCGGCTCCCCGCCTGCCCCGGCCGGCAGCCGCCGGCAGCTCACCCGGAGGTGCCGGGTGGTACCGTCCACCGCCGCCCGGTGTACGACCACCGGCGGGCCGTCCGGCGTCACGGCGCCGAACGGCAGCGTGTCCGGATCCGTGCCGAGGAGTCGGCCGAGGTGCCGTGCCGCCTCGTTGCACCAGTGGACAACGCCCTGCTCCGATGTGGTCAGCAGCGGTGTCGAGATGGCGTCGAGTACCGCGGCGGGCACACTCGGCTGTGCGGGCACTGAGCCTCCCGTAGAGATCGGCCGAGTCCGGGCAGGGGACAGCGGGCACGCATGACCGGCTGTGAGGCAACCGAGTGTACGGAGGCCGGACGTGATCGCCAATGGCGCCGCCCGGACCGCTGCCGCCGTACCCACATCGTCAACCGTCACGGCGGCGACCGTCAGCCGGGACCGTCCGACGATCGTCAGGTCGGCTCGGGCAGGTCCCGTCGGACGATGGCCACCGCCACCCGGCAGAACTCGTCCATGTCCGGGGTGAAGCCGTCGGCGATGTCGGGATGCAGCCCGGCCCGGGTCTCGTCGAGCAGGCGCCGGCAGACCTGTTCGACCGGCTCACCCGCGTACTCGGCGCGGACCCGTTCGGTCGCCGCCCGCAGCGCCGAACTGAGCTGTTCCTCCAGCGGCGCCCGCAGGTGCTCCGGCACCCCGCCGAGCCCGTCGTCGTCGAGCGTGACGTGTGGCTCCGACATGGCTACCTCCTTCGTCGCCGGTCGGCGTTACCCGGTCCGCACCGACGGTCAAACCGTCGCCGGTAGGGCCGCCACCCGGACCAGGTAGGACAGCTGCTCGGCCGGCTCCTCCCGGTAGGAGATGTGCCGGATCTGCCGGTCGTCGAGGTAGAGCGCGACGTCGGCGAGCGCACCCAGGTGTGCCAGCCCGATGTCGGCCGCCCGTTTCTTGTCCTGCAGGACCGCGCCGATGCCGCCGAGCAGTGTCGCCGCGTCCGAGGTGCGTCGACCCGGCGGGCAGCGGAGGACGACCTCCAGGGAGACCGGCTCGGTGAGTGCCGTCCAGCCGGTACGTTGGGCCGCGCCGCAGGCGGCCTCCAACAGGGCCCGGACCCGGGCGGCCTGGCGGTGTCCGGCCGCGAAGATGGACAGCGCCTCGGTCCTGACCGGGGGCGGACCGCTGACCTCGAACGACAGCGTGAGGGCCCGGGTGTCCTGCACGGCTGCACCTCCTCTGATGACGATCCTGCCGAACGGATCGCGGGGGCGGGGCGGGTTTCACCCGATCGGGGCGGTACGCCGACCGGGCCGGGGTCGCGGATCGGCTCGCCGGAGGGCCGGGGTGGATCGCCCGGTCGCCGGCGGGGTCGCCCGGCGGGGAACCGGTGCCGACCGGTGCGACGGGTGCGCGTCCGGGGGCGGGTCGGCGTCGACGGCGACCGTTGGTGCCGGAGGTTACGACCACGGTAGCCGAGGCGCCGCCGGCCGGGAATAGCACTGTGGAGCGGTTCGGAGCGCCGTGGACCGGCGGCGCCCGCCGGGGTGGGCGGGTCAGCCGGCCAGTTTCGGGCGAAACCGGGCGAACGGTTGGTTCGGGGACGACGCGCCGGGTTGGAGGTTTCGCCGGCGGGGTGGTGGGGCAGTGGGGAGCCCAGGTTTGTCACGCCCGCTTCCGGTCAGCGTACGGCCATCCGGCCCGCCGCCAGAAGGACGGGTGTTTTCGCCGTGTCGGGCGCCCGATGAGCCCCGGCCGTCGTCGAGAGGAGCCGTTGTGGAGCGGACGGGTGGCCCGCACGGCGGGCACCGGGTGCCGGTGGCCGGGCCGGGGCGGAGCAGGAACGGGCCGCGACGAACCGAGGCGGACGTCGGTACGGGTGGTCGGCGTGGCCGGACCCGGCTGGCCGGCGCGGCCGCCGTGCTGGCCCTGCTGGTGCCGCTGGCCGCCTGTGGCTCCGGCGACGACGGCGGTGTGCCCACGGTGAACCTGTACTACTCGCCCGAGCAGAACCTGCAGAAGGTCGTGGACGACTGCAACGCCCAGGCGCAGGGCCGGTACCGGATCGCGTACCGGATCCTGCCCCGGGCCGCCGACGACCAGCGGGTCCAGTTGGTCCGGCGGCTCGCCGCCGAGGACAGCGGAATGGACGTGCTGGGTCTCGACGTGACCTGGACCCAGGAGTTCGCCAGCGCCGGCTGGCTCCGGGAGTGGACCGGTGACCGGAAGACCGAGGCCGAACGGGGCACCCTGGCCGGGCCGCTGGAGACGGCCCGGTACGAGGGCCGGCTCTACGCCGCGCCGAAGAACACCAACGTGCAACTGCTCTGGTACCGCACCGACCTGGTGCCGCAGCCGCCGCGCACCTGGGACGAAATGATCAGTGCGGCCCAGGAGCTCAAGGGACGCGGCCAGCCGTACCAGGTGATCACCATGGGGGCCCAGTACGAGGGCCTTGTTGTCCTCTTCAACAACCTGGTCGCCAGTGCCGGCGGAAAGATCCTGGACGACGCGGGCACCCGGGCGGTCTTCGACGCGGGAGCGGTTCGCGCGCTGGACGTGCTGCGCCGCTTCGCCACCGCCGGCATCACCACCGCGTCCTTCACCAACACCTACGAGGACCAGGCCCGGCTCGACTTCCAGTCCGGTGCCGGCGCGTTCCAGCTCAACTGGCCCTTCGTCTATCCGGCGATGCAGGAGGCCGACCCGGCGCTGGCGGAGAAGGTCCGCTGGGCCCGGTACCCGGGGGTGGATCCGGACCGGCCGAGCCGGGTGACCGTGGGCGGCTTCAACCTGGCGGTGAGCCGATACTCCCGGCACCCGGAGGAGTCCTTCGCGGCCGCCGCCTGCCTGCGCGACGCCGAGCACCAGAAGTTTTCCGCGATCAACGACGGGGTGCCGCCGACGATCGAGAGCGTCTACGCCGATCCGGAGATGGACGAGGCGTACCCGATGAAGGAGACCATCCTCGAGGAGTTGAAGGACGCCACGACCCGACCGCGCAGTCCGGCGTACCAGAACATCTCCACCGTGCTGTCGGCGATGCTCTCGCCGCCGTCGGAGATCCAGCCCGAGCGGACCGCGGCGCAGATGCGCGAGGCGGCGCAGGACGCGCTCGAATCAAAGGGGGTGCTGCCATGACCGAGCGGAGCGAGGTCATCAGCGGGTGCAGTCGGCCGGGTCATGGCGTCGACGAGCGTAGCGAGGAGAGGTCATGACCGAGCGGAGCGAGGTCATCAGCGGGCCGGATGGGTCAGGTCATGACGTCGACGCGGCGCCCCGGGTTCCGGCGCCCCGGGGAGTGGAGCCGACCCGGCCTGGCGGCCGGGCGCGATCGAGCGAGGGTAAGCGGGCCGAGCGCCGGCTCGGCTGGCTGCTCTGCGCCCCGGCGGCGCTGGTGATGCTCGCCGTCACGGCGTACCCGATCCTCTACTCGGTCTGGCTGTCGCTGCAGCGCTTCGACCTGAAGTTCCCGGACGAGCGGAAGTTCGTCGGCCTGGCCAACTACGCGACCGTGCTGACGAACGAGTACTGGTGGACCGCGTTCGGGGTGACCATGTTGATCACTGTGGTGACCGTTGCGGTGGAACTGGTGCTCGGCATGGGGCTGGCCATCGTCATGCACCGGACGATCGTCGGGCGTGGGCTGGTCCGCACGGCGGCGTTGATCCCGTACGGGATCGTCACCGTCGTCGCCGCCTTCTCCTGGCGGTACGCCTGGACGCCCGGCACCGGTTATCTGGCCACCCTCTTCGGCGAGGGGGCTCCGTTGACCGAGCGGGCCAGCGCCCTGGCGATCATCATGGTGGCGGAGATCTGGAAGACCACCCCGTTCATGGCGTTGCTGCTGATGGCAGGGTTGGCGCTGGTGCCCGAGGACCTGCTCAAGGCGGCGTCGATGGACGGCGCCACCGCCTGGCAACGGTTCACCCGGGTGATGCTGCCGGTGATGAAGCCGGCGATCCTGGTGGCGCTGCTGTTCCGCACCCTGGACGCGTTCCGGGTCTTCGACAACATCTACGTGCTGACCGCCGGGGCGAACGAGACCTCGTCGGTGTCGATGCTCGCCTACAACAACCTGATGCGCGGGCTGAACCTCGGGATCGGGTCGACGATGTCGGTGCTGATCTTCCTCACCGTGGCGGTCATCGCGTTCGTCTTCGTGAAGCTCTTCGGCACGGCTGCCCCGGGCAGCTCAGCAGAGGGAGGCCGCCGGTGAGCGCGAGGAGCGTAGCGAAGCGGAGCCCCGCAGTCGCGAACGAAGGGGCGGCTCCGGTGAGCGCGAGGAGCGTAGCGAAGCGGAGCCCCGCAGTCGCGAACGGGAGGAGACACTGATGGCTGCCGACACCACCACCCGTGCCCGGCTGCGGTGGGGACTGCTCGACGTTGTTGTGGTGGTCTTCGCACTGGTCCCGGTGCTCTGGATCGCGTCGTTGTCGTTCAAGACCACCGCGACACTCACCGACGGGAACTTCATCCCCCGGGAGTGGACAGTGGACAACTACCGGACGATCTTCTCCACCGACCAGTTCGTCCGGGCGCTGGTCAACTCGATCGGGATCGCCCTGATCGCCACCGTGATCGCCGTGGTGCTCGGCACGATGGCGGCGTACGCGGTGGCCCGGCTGGACTTCCCGGGCAAGAAGGCGCTGGTCGGGGTCTCCCTGCTGATCGCGATGTTTCCACAGGTCTCTCTCGTCTCGCCGCTGTTCGAGATCGAGCGGTCGGTCGGGCTCTTCGACACCTGGCCGGGGCTGATCCTGCCGTACATCACGTTCGCGTTGCCGTTGGCGATCTACACGCTCTCGGCGTTCTTCAAGCAGATCCCGTGGGATCTGGAGAAGGCCGCCAAGATGGACGGCGCGACCCAGGGGCAGGCGTTCCGTCGGGTGATCGCCCCGCTGGCCGCTCCCGGGGTCTTCACCACCGCGATCCTGGTCTTCATCTTCTGTTGGAACGACTTCCTCTTCGCGATTTCGCTGACCTCCACCGAGCGGTCCCGCACGGTGCCGGTGGCGTTGTCGTTCTTCACCGGGGAGTCGCAGTTCGAGGATCCGACCGGGGCGATCTGTGCCGCCGCCGTGGTGATCACCGTACCGATCATTCTGTTCGTGCTGTTCTTCCAGCGTCGCATCGTCTCCGGCCTGACGTCCGGCGCGGTCAAGGGGTGAATCGTCGTGGCTGACATCGTGCTCGACAAGGTGAGCAAGCAGTTCCCGGACGGCACCACGGCGGTCCGGGACGTCGACCTGGATATCGCCGACGGCGAGTTTGTCATCCTGGTCGGCCCGTCCGGGTGTGGGAAGTCGACCACCCTGAACATGATCGCGGGGCTGGAGGACATCAGCTCCGGTGAGCTGCGGATCGGCGGCGAGCGGATGAACGACCGGGCGCCCCGGGACCGGGACATCGCGATGGTGTTCCAGTCGTACGCCCTGTATCCGAACATGACGGTCCGGGAGAACATGGCCTTCCCGCTCCGGCTCGCCAAGCTCGACAGGGCGACGGTCGAGCAGAAGGTCACCGAGGCGGCCAAGGTGCTGGAGTTGACCGCGCTGCTGGACCGGAAGCCGGCGAACCTCTCCGGCGGCCAGCGCCAGCGGGTGGCGATGGGGCGGGCGATCGTCCGCAGCCCGAAGGCGTTCCTGATGGACGAGCCGCTTTCCAACCTGGACGCCAAGCTCCGGGTGCAGATGCGGACGGTGGTCTCCCGGCTGCAGAAGCAGCTCGGCACCACCACGGTCTACGTCACCCACGACCAGACCGAGGCGATGACGCTCGGCGACCGGGTGGTGATCATGCGGGGCGGCGCGGTGCAGCAGGTCGGTCCGCCCCAGGAGCTGTACGACCACCCGGTCAACCTCTTCGTCGCCGGGTTCATCGGCTCGCCGTCGATGAACTTCCTGCATGCGGCGGTCGAGGAGGGGCAGCTGCGTACCGCGCTCGGTGCGGTGCCGATCGGTGACCGGGTCCGGCGCGAGCTGGAGGCGGAGAACGCACCCCGGGAACTGATCCTGGGGATCCGTCCGGAGCACTTCGAGGACGCGGCTCTGATCGACGACAGTAGCCGGTCCCGGGGCATGGAGTTCGAGGCGCCGGTCGAGATCGTCGAGTCGATGGGCTCCGACAAGTACGTCTACCTGAGCGTGGAGGGGGAGCGGGCCAGCGCGGCCGAGCTGGAGGAGTTGGCCGCGGACGTCGGCGCGGACGAGCTGAGCGGTTCGGGGATGAACCTGGTCACCCGGTTGTCGGCGGAGTCCCCGGTGACCGAGGGGGAGAACCGGCGGATCTGGTTCAACCTGGAGAAGATCCACCTGTTCGATCCGTCGAACGGCCGTAACCTGACTCTGCACGAGGGGCGGTCCGCCGGGGCGCTCGCCACCTGACCCCGTCCTGGCCGGCCGGGCGTTTGTCGTCCCGGCCGGCCAGGATCCGGCACCCTCCGCCGGAGCGCGGACCTGGATCAGGTTCCGTACCAGCCAGAACCGCCGGTCAGCGGAGGCTCGAACACGTAGCGTGATTTTGTGGGTACGGGACCGGCGGTAACCTGGGGCGGCGGAGTCCGGGCGTGATCGTCGCCGCGGTGCTGCTGGCGCTCGTCTCCGCCAGTTGTTTCGCGCTGGGTGCGGCGCTGCAGCAGCGTGCCGCCCGGCGGGAGCCGCAGCACGGGACGTTCGATCCGCGGCTGTTCGTCCGGTTGCTCCGCCGCCGGCGCTGGCTGCTCGCCAAGTCCCCTGATCTCGCCGGCACCGTGCTGCAGGCACTCGCCCTACGGATGGGCCCGCTCACCCTCGTACAGCCCCTCATGATCAGCGGCATGTTCCTGGCGATCCCGCTCGAGGCGGCCCTGGACCATCGGCGGCCCCATCCCCGGGACGTCACGGCGGTCACCTGTTGCGTGTTCGGGTTGGCGGTGTTCCTCGCCGCCGCCCGGCCGAGGGCGGGTGTGTCGGAGCCCTCGCCGACGGGCTGGCTCGGGGTGGGGCTGGTCGGCGTCACACTGATCGCGATCTGTCTGGCCCTCGCCTGCCGGGTCACCGGCGCCCTGCGCGGAACGCTGCTGGGGACCGCCTCCGGGTTGCTCTACGCGGGCACGGCGTCACTGCTCAAGACGTTCGCCGGGCGGGTCTCCGCCGATCCGCTCGCGGTGCTCACCGACTGGCACCTGTACGCGCTCGGCGTGCTCGGGCTGGCGGCGGTGGCGTTGAACCAGAACGCCTTCCAGAACGGTCCGCTCGCCGCGCCGCTGACCGCGATCACCCTGGTCGACCCGGTGGCGAGCGTGCTGATCGGGGTGACCGCCTTCCACGAGACGATGTCGTTCGGCGGCCTGCGGCTGCTGGTCGAGATACCCGCCGTCCTGGCCATGATCTTCGGAATCTGGCTGGCCAGCACCCGCTCCACCGGCCGGGAGGGTTTCGAGGGCGGACAGCCGCGGTAGGGGCGCGGGTGGCCGACCCTGCCCGACGGCGGACAGCTGCCAGCGGGCGCGGAACGGTCGCCGATTCCGGCCGGGCCGCGGCCACCGGTCCGGCCGTCAGCGCTGGCCGACGGGTGGCCGCCACATCGGCTGGATCGCCGGCCCGTCCTCCGGTAGCCGGATCGGGTCGCCGTGGGCCCGGAAGCCGTTCCGCTCGTACAACCGTCGGTTGCGGCGCGAACTCGCCTCCAGGTACGCCCCGACGCTGGCGACGTCGACGAGTTCGAGCTGGTGACGCAGCATCGCGCCGCCGAGTCCGTGGCCGCGCCAGGTCGGCACCACGACCATCTGTTGCAGGTACCAGTGCGGCTCACCGCGGGGATGACGGCGTCGGGTCAGCTCGTTGACCAACGCCATCCGCGGCGCGTACTCGGGACCGTAGGCCCAGGTGAGCCGGGCGAGTTCCTCGGCCGGGTCGGCCGGCGGCGACGGTGCGGGGTCGGCCGGGACGAACTCCCAGCACGACACCCCGGCGATTTCCCCGGAGCCGTGCTGCGCCACCAGCAGTACCCCCGTCGCGAGCATGCCGTCGACCCACGCGGTCGCCTCCCCGGCCCAGGTGGCCGTCCGCTCGTGGCGGGCCGCGCCGTCCGGCACCACCCAGCTGAACACCGCCTCGTCGAGACAACCCTGGCCGAGGGCGCGCAGCACCGCTGGCGCCTCCGCCGACCCGGCTCGGCGTACCGTCACCAGACCGCTCATGATCACCTGCACTCTCGGCGGACCCGTCCGGGCCGTGAACGACGATGGGTACACTGTACGCACTCCGGTGCGGGATGCCAGCCCCGCCGGTGTCAAGGCACTGACGGAACCTCGGGTGAGGAGCGGGCGATGGGCCGGGGTGGGTCGACCCAGCTGGGACTCGCGCACATCGTGCGTGCCGGGATCGGGGTCGCCGACGCGTACGGCCTGGACGCCCTGTCGATGCGCCGGGTCGCCGACGCGCTGGACGCCGGCGTGATGTCCCTCTACCGTCACCTGTCCGGCCGGGCCGAACTGGTCGACCTGATGGTGGAGTCGGTGTTCGGCGAGATCGCCTACCCCGATCCCGGCCCGCCGGGGTGGCGTGCGTGCCTGGCGTGGGCGGCGCGACAGGAGTGGGCGATGTACCAGCGTCACCCCTGGGCGCTGTCGGTCGTCGCGGGCACCCGTCGGCCGCCCCTGGGGCCCAACGTGCTGGCCAACGCCGAGTGGCTGCTGCGGTCCGTCGACGGCCACGGGTTGGACGCCCGGACGATGTTCCAGGTCTACTACGCGGTGAGCGACTACGTGCAGGGCGCGGCCCGGTACGTGCACGGCACGGTCGAGGACGAACGGCGTACCGGGATCAGCGTCGGGCAGTGGTGGGCGGCGAGTACCCCGGAACTGGCTCGTCTGCTGCGGACCGGGCGGTTCCCGACCCTGTCCCGGCTGGTCCCCGAGGCTGGCGGCGCGCCGGAATCCCTGGTCAAGGACTTCGAGTTCGGCCTGCAGCGGGTGCTCGACGGCATCGGGGTGGTGCTCCGGCAGCCGGCACCGGGGACGGCGTCGTCGCCGACGGAAGTAACCAGGTTACCTGCCCCGTCGGGCGCGCCGTCCCGCCCCGGAACCCCGTCGGACCTGCTCGCTCGGCGGTGGACCCCGGAACTGCTCGACGTGCTCCGTCGGGGGGAGGCCCGGTTCAGCGACCTCGTCCGGGCCGTCCCGGGGATCTCCCGCCGGGTGCTGGCCGAACGCCTCCGTCAGCTGGCCGACGAAGGGCTGCTGGTCCGGCGGACGGAGCCCGGCCCACCCACCCGGATCAGCTACGCGCTGACCGCCCGGGGCGCTGTGGCGCCGGATGCCGACGGATCGGGGCGTCCGTCGCGCGCCACCGACCGGTGATCCCGCACCGGTGGCCCGGGCGAGGGCTTTCGACCCGCCCGGACCACCGGCTCGACGCTGGCTACCCGCGATGGCGACAGCTATGCCCCGGCGACGCCTCCCGGCCGTCCGGCCGGTGCCACCGCC
The DNA here is from genome assembly GCF_039871775.1 of Plantactinospora sp. B5E13. Classification (NCBI taxonomy): domain Bacteria; kingdom Bacillati; phylum Actinomycetota; class Actinomycetes; order Micromonosporales; family Micromonosporaceae; genus Plantactinospora; species Plantactinospora sp. B5E13. Next base: position 37,174 of record NZ_JBDPLT010000005.1, on the reverse strand, counting down.
CCGTCCGCCACCGCCCCGTCCGCTGTGGCGCCGCCCGTACTCGCCCCGCCAGCGGCCGGCAGCAGCCAGCCGAGCAGGTCGGCAAGTACCGCCAGACCATCGCGGCTCAGCACCGACTCGGGATGGAACTGCACCCCGGCGTACGTCGGACCGCGTAGGCCGTGCACCGCCCCGTCGGCGGAGTCCCGGGCCAGGCGCACCGGCCCGTACCCGGTGCCGACCTCGTCGGCCTCGGCCAGCGCGGTGTAGCTGGAGTAGAAGCCGACCCGTCGGGTCGTACCGAAGAGGTCCACGTCGCGCTGCAGACCCTGGTACGGCGCGGAACGCCGGTGCAGTCGCAGGCCGAGCCGCCCGGCCAGGACCTGGTGCCCGAGGCAGACGCCGAGGGCCGGCTGACCGGTCTCCAGCAGGCTGTCGACGAGGCGGTGCAGCACCGCCATCTTCGGCTCGGTCAGGTCGCCCGGATCCCCGGGCCCGGGGCCGACCACGACCAGGTCGGAGTCGGTCAGGTCGGTGACGGTCCCGTCGGTCAGGTCGGTGGCGGGGCCGTCGGCCGAACCACGGTGCGGCTCCGTCAGCCCGTGCCAGGGGCGCAGCTCCACGGTGAGGCCGAGGGACCGTAGCTGGTGCGCGAGCATGCCGGTGAAGGTGTCCTCCGCGTCTATGATCAACGCCCGCCGACCGACGAGCCGGGGCAGCACGTTCACCCCCGGCCTCCGCTGCTCCAGCCAGAACGGCGCCAGTTCGTGGTTGCGGGCGGCCAGTGCGGCCCGTACCGCCGGATCGTCGGCGAGCCGCAGTTCCGTCGACACGGCCGGCAGCGGCGCCGCCCGATCCGTGCCCACCGCCGGTTCTGCCGGTCCGGGGCGTACCCCAGGCGTGGCGGGTCGGACCCCGACGTCGGCCGGCCGTCCGGCGGTCCGTGGCCCGGCCGCCGGTGGACGCAGCCCGAGGGCGGCCAGCACCCCGGCCGCCTTGGTGTGCGTCTCGGCCACCTCGCCGGCGGCGGTGGAGTGCCGCACCAGGGTCGCGCCGACCGGCACCCGCAGCTCACCGCCCGCGGAGATCTCGGCGGTCCGGATCAGGATCGGCGCGTCCAGGGTCTGCCGGCCGGCCTCGTCGACCCCCAGCAGCGCCAGGACCCCGGCGTAGTAGCCCCGGCCCCGGTCCTCGTGCCGGGCGATGACCCGGCAGGCGTTCTCCATCGGGCTGCCGGTCACGGTGGGCGCGAACATGGTCTGCCGGAGGACCTCCCGGACGTCCAGCGACCCCCGCCCGGCGAGCAGGTACTCGGTGTGGACCAGGTGCGCCATCTCCTTCAGGTACGGCCCGATCACCTGACCACCGTGCTCGGCGACCGTCGCCATCATCTTGAGTTCCTCGTCGAGCACCATGTACAGCTCGTCGATCTCCTTGGGGTCGGCGAGGAACTCCAGCAGGGTGTCCCGGTCCGCCGGCCCGTCCGGGTGTCGGAACGTGCCGCTGATCGGGTTCATCATGACCAGGCCGTCCTCGACGCTGACGTGCCGCTCCGGTGACGCCCCGACCAGGGTCCGGCCGCCGGTGTGCACCAGGAACGTCCAGTAGGCGCCCCGTTCGTCGGTGAGCAGCCGACGCAGCGCGGCCAGCGCCGCCGGCAGCGGCGGTCCGGCCAGTCTGCCCCGGTACGTGCGGTGGATCACGAAGTTGGCGCCCTCGCCCCGCCCGATCTCGTCCCGGAGCACCCGGCCGACGATCTCCGCGTACTCGGGGTCGGAGATGTCGAAGCCGCCGTCGCGGACCGGGACGGTGCTGCCGGGCAGCAGGTCCAGCGCCTCGGCCAGCGGGACCCGGTCGTGCCCGGAGATCCGCAGGCATTCCAGCGGGGCGTTGTCGTCGACGCAGGCGAATCCGCGTTCGGCGATCTGCCGGTACGGCACCAGGGCGAGCGTGCGTGGGCCGGCCGGCCCGGCGCCGAGGGGGATGTCGGCGAGCCGGTCGACGGTGCACAGCGCACCGGTGAAGACCTCGAGGGTGTCGGCGCCCTCCCGGCGTACCAGGGCGAACGGCCCCGGATCGGCGCCGGCGGCGATCGAGGCCAGCAGGTGGCGCAGCTGGGTCATCGGAGGTGTTCCTCTCGGCTGGGGGCCGTCCGGCGTGGTGGCCGGTCCAGGAGAGGAACCATCGGCGGCCGCCACGTGGGCGGCCGCGTCGGGAAAGCTACGCGCGGAGGTCGGCCGCCGGAATGGCGGGCCACCAGGAGTTGAGTCGCGCGAACATGACGGTCAGTGTAGGCGAGCCGGGACGGATCCGGGGCCCCGAACGTGTCACCGACCATCAGGTGGACAACGCCGGCCGTCGGGCCCGCGCCGATCCGGCCCGGAGCCGGACGGACTGGCGTGACCTCGGCATCAGCGGCACGACAACCGGGTACGTTTCGCTCGATGAGCATTCTCGCCTTCGACCTGGGTACGTCGTCCGTGCGTGGCCTGGTGCTGGACGCCGACGCCCGGCCGCTGCCCGGTGCGCTGGCCCGGCGGAAGACCCCGATCACGATCGTGGACGGCGGGGCCGCCACCATCGACGGGCGGGCCTACCTCGACGGGTTCACCCAGTGCCTCGACGAGCTTTCCGCCGCCGGCCACCTCGACGGGGTCGAGCTGGTCGCCACCTCCGCGCAGTGGCACTCGGTGGTGCCGCTCGACCCCGGCGGCGAGCCACTCGGCCCGGTGCTGACCTGGCTCGACACCCGGCCGACCGCGCCGCCCGGGATCCCCGGGCCGGCCGACCCGCACGACTACCACCACCGAACCGGAACCTGGTGGCACCGCTTCTACTGGTCGGTGCGGCTGCCCTGGTTGCGGGAGATGGGCGAGGTCAGCCCGGCACGCTTCGCCGGCCTCGTCGAGTACATCTTCGGCCGGCTGCTCGAGGAACCGGCGATGTCGATCTCCCAGGCGTCCGGCACCGGGCTGCTGGACCTGCGCACCCTCGACTGGGACGTCGAGGCGTGCGAGCTGGCCCGGGTCCGACCGGGCGAGCTGCCGCCGCTGGCCCCGGCGGACTGGCACGGCCGGCTCCGGGCCGAGTACGCCCGTCGCTGGCCGGCGCTGCGGGACGTGCGCTGGACGCCGCCCACCGGCGACGGCGCCGCCTCCAACGTCGGCTCCGCCTGCTACGACACCCGGCGGGCCGCGGTCACCGTCGGCACCTCCGCCGCGGTCCGACTGGTCCAGTCCGCGCCGGCGGACACCGAACTGCCGCCGCTGCCCGACGAGCTCTGGCGGTACCGGGTCGACCACCGGCACGTGATCACCGGGACCGCCTTCTCCGCCGGCGGCAGCCTCTACGCCTGGGCCCGCCGGGAGCTGCGGCTGCCGGAGGGGGCGGCGCTGGACGAGGCGCTGACCCGGATCCCGCCGCACCAGGTGACCCTCCGGGCCGATCCCCGGTTCGGTGGTGACCGTCCACCCGGCCTGGCCCCGGGGGGCTCCGGCAGTGTCGACGGGATCGGTCTCGACACCTCCGCGGTCGAGATCCTGGCCGCGCTGATGGCCGCGTTGTGCGACGAGGTCGGCGTCGGTGTCGCCGCCATCGAGTCCACCCTGGACAACAAGGTCCAGGTGGTACTCGGCGGCGGTGCGATGGCCGCCTCGGCGTGGTGGCGGCACGCGTTCGCCGCCGTGCTGGCGCCGCGCGAGGTGCACCACGTCCCCGATCCGGAGATCGGTGCGGTCGGTGCGGCACTGGTGGCGATCGATCGGCTCGACGGTGCGAAGGGTCGCGAACGTATCGTCCGGACGGACGAGGGCTAGTCAGGACAGCGACAAGATCGCGTCACCGGCAGTATCCTTCCTGAGCTGTTCTGCGTACTGGATCATTGACAGCGGGACCGGGCCTGATTTGAAATGACTCGGCTCCTTGGCGCGCCCGGCATCGAGGACGGTAGGAGGCATGGTGGCTGTGGCCCCGGATCCGTCGTACGGTGCTGTCTCGCGGCACCGTCGACGCCGTCTCGACGTCCGGGTCGTACCGCACCGTCGTCGTTCGCCCTTCCGGTTGCGGGACTGGCGGATGCGTACCAAGCTCGCCGCGGTGCTGGTCGTCCCGTCGGTCGCGTTCCTGCTCATGGCCGGGGTGCAGACCGCCCAGCTGATCGGCCAGGCCGACCAGCTGGACGAGTTCGCCGACCAGGTCCGGGTGGGCAGGGAGATCACCACGCTGGTGCACGAGCTGCAGCGGGAACGGGACCAGACCGCCGGCGAACTGGCCGCACTGAGTCTGACCCCGGGCCGGGTCGAACCGGGACGGCCGCTGCCCGCGCTCGAGCCGCTCTACCCGGTCTCCGACCGGGCCATCGCCCGGTTCCGCGAGGTGGCCGCCCCACTGGCGCTCGGCGAGGCCTCCTGGCGGATCTCCTACGACCGGGCCGACGACGCGCTCAGGCGACTCGCCGACGTCCGGTCGGCGGTGCCGGCCGCCGGCCTGACCCCCGACCCGCTCCTGGCCGAGTACGACCGGGTCATCGAGGTCCTGCTGGTGCTGCTCGCCGAGCCGTCGCCCGGCACCGACCGCCCCGAGTTGACCGACGCCGTCCAGCGGTACGTCGAGTTCGCCCGGCTCAAGGAGGTCAGTTCCCGGATCCGGGCCGAGCTGTACGGGGCCGCCCGCTCCGGTCGGTACGACTCCGTCGACCTGGTCAAACTGGCCGACCTGCGGGCCCAGCAGCTGAGCGGGATCGCCGGCTTCCGGCTGTCGGCGACCGACCGGCAGATCCAGCGGTACGCCGACGCGAGCGCCGACCCCGGCTTCGTGACCGCGATCAAGCTGGAGGAGAGCACCATCGCCTCCGGTCAGCGGGGTGCCGCGCTGCTGAAACCGGCCGAGTGGTGGTCGGCCAGTCAGCACCGGCAGGACCTGCTGCGTCAGGTCGAGTCGGGGGCGCTCGACGACGCGATCGAGGAGGCCGACACCCGCAGCGCGGCGCAACTGCGCCGTACCCTGCTCACCGCCGGCGGGGTGCTGGCGGTCCTGTTGGCCGCCCTGCTCACCTCGGTCGCCATCGGCCGGTCCATCGCCCGGTCGCTGCGCATCCTGCGGAGCCAGGCGTTGCGGGTCGCCCAGGTGGAGTTGCCCGAGACGCTGGAACGGCTCCGGACCGCAGACCCGGCGACCGCCCAGATCGACGTACCGCCGGCCGACGTGCGGTCGATGGACGAGATCGGCGAGGTCGCCGAGGCGTTCGTCGCGGTGCACCGCAGCGCGGTGACGGTGGCCCTGGAGCAGGCGACGATGCGCCGGCACGTCAACGCGATGTTCGTCAACCTCGCCCGGCGCAGCCAGGTGCTGGTCGAACGCCAACTGGAGTTGCTGGACGAACTGGAGCAGGACGAGCGGGACCCGGACCAGTTGGCGAACCTGTTCAAGCTCGACCATCTCGCGGCCCGGATGCGGCGTAACGACGACAGCCTGCTGGTGCTGGCCGGGACCGAGGCGACCCGGCGGTGGAACCGGCCGGTGCCGCTCTCCACGGTCCTGCTGGCCGCGGTCGCCGAGATCGAGCAGTACCAGCGGATCCGGCACACCGCACCCGACGGCCTGTACGTCGTCGGGCACGCCGTCGCTGACCTCGTCCACCTGCTCGCCGAGCTGTTGGAGAACGCGTCGGCGTTCTCCCGACCGGACACCGTGGTGCAGATCGACGCGGCCGCCCATCCGGACGGCAGTGTGCTGGTGCAGATCGTCGACGAGGGTCTGGGTATGAGTCCGACGTCGCTGCGGGAGGCGAACGAGGTACTCGCGGTGCCGCCGGCGGCCGACGTCGCCGCCTCCGAACGGATGGGCCTCTTCGTGGTCAGCCACCTGGCCGCCCGCCAGCAGGTACGGGTGGCGCTGGCCCCCACCGGCCGGGGTGGTCTGGTGGCCAGCGTGCGGTTGCCGACCAGCCTGTTGGCACCGGCCCCGACGACGGAGCAGGGCCGTGGCCCGGGCCGGCGGATGCTCGCCACCGTCGCCGGTTCCCACAGCGGTCAGCCGTCGGCGGTCCGGGCCGCCACTTCGGACGTCGTCCCGTCCGGACCGGGCCTGCCCGCCGTCCGGCCGGTACGGGAGATCCCGACCCGGGCCGAGGACGTGCTCGGCGCGGCCGGCCCGGTCGGGGCACCGCCGAGCACCTGGTGGTCCCGGCAGGGCCGGTCCACGGCGGGCGTTACGGTGTCGGCGGCCGGGGCGGCCGACACCCCGGTGGTGCCCGCCGCCGGCAACGCCCCGCCCGCGATAACGGTGACCGGTGGGGTGAACTCCCGGGGCCTGCCGATCCGGGTGCCGATGGCCCAGTTGCCGACCAACTCCGGCCCGAGCCAGCCGAAAGTCCCCAGACCGCGCGAGGAGCCGGATCCGGACCAGGTGGGCGGGATGTTGTCGCGGTACTACCGCGGCGTCCGGCAGGCCGAGGCCGAGGACACGATGGTGATACCGATGACGCCGGTGGGCGTTCGCACCGAAGAGGAGAAATAGGTATTGAGCACGCTCAGTCAAGCGGCGAAGGATCTGAACTGGCTGGTCAGCGGTTTCACCGAGCGGGTGCCGGGGGTGGCGCACGCCATCGTCGTCTCCGCCGACGGGCTGCTGGTGGCGGTCTCCGAGCACCTGCCCCGGGACCACGCGGACAAGCTCTCCGCGGTGACCTCGGGACTGTCCAGCATCACCACCGGCGCCGCGGAGATGTTCGACGGTGACATCGTCAAGCAGACCGTGGTCGAGATGGGCCGCGGCTACTTCCTGGTCATGCAGATCCGGGACGGTTCGATCCTGGCGGTGCTGGCTGCCAAGGAGGCCGACATCGGTGTGGTGGGATACGAGATGGCGAAGTTGGCGAAGGCGGCGGGCGAGATGCTGACCCCGGCGCTGCGGGCGGAACTGCAGCAGGCGTTGCCCCGCTGACCGGACGAGGCCGGCCGGCGGGGCGGCGCCTGCCGCGTTCCGCCGGTCTCACCGCACCGGCGTCCGGTCCAGCCCGTCGAGCTGTGCCTCCAGCAGCCCGGCGAGCCAGCTCTCGAACTCGGCCCGCTCCGGGCCGTCCCAGCCCCGGGTGGCTCCCTCGATACACATGATCAGGTACAGGTAGCACGTGTAGAGGGCGAGCCGGCGGCGGCCGGAGTCGGTCAGGTCGAGCCGGCCGTGTCCGGCCGACGCGTACCCGTCGAGGATCTCCGGCTCGTCGTCGAGGTTCCGGAACAGGGTCAGCGAGACCAGTTCGGCCAGCGGGTCGCCGAAGAACGCCCGTTCGCCGTCGATCAGCCCGGTGACCCGGGCCGGGCCGGTGTTGCCGGCCTCGACGAAGACGTTGCCGTCCCAGAGGTCGAAGTGGACCAGTGCGGGGCGGCGTACCTCGTCGAGCACGTCGGCATGCCGCCGGAGCAGTTCGCGGATCTGCGAGGGCGTACGGGGCAGGGTGCTGCCCAGTCGTACGGCGTCGTCGAGGATGTCGTCGACCATCGCGCCGAACGCGGCCCGCCAGGACGGCTGCCAGCTGCGGCTGCCCCGCAGCGGGTAGCCGTAGGCCGGGCCGGTGACGGTGTGCAGGAGGGCCGCGTGTGCGGCGATCTCCCCGCGGACGGCGGCGACCTGTGCCGGGGTCAGACTCTCCCGGACCTGGCGCAGGTCCGCGCCGGGGATCCGGCTGAGGAAGATGACGTCGGTGTTGATCATCTCCCGGCCGAAGTCGGCGTGGACCACCTCCGGCACCGGCACCCCGACCCGGCCGGCGCGGCGGTAGAAGTCCGCCTCGGTGCGCATCAGGTCGACCTCGTGGCTGAGCAGTTTGAGGTCGGGCGGCGGTGCCACCTTGAGCACGAGGTCGGTGCCGTCGGTGAGGGTGACCCCGTACGCCGCGTTGTAGGTCCCGCCGGTCAGTTCGCTCCAGGTGTCGACCTCGCCCCGGTCACCGAAGGAGCGATGGACCAGCATCCGGAGTTCGGTGTCGGTGACGTGTCGGCGGGTCAGGGTCTGTACTTCCATGGATCCTCCAGGTGGCGGTGCGGTCGGGTGGCGGATCGCCGCCCGGGTGGTGGCCGGTACGCCGGTCAGGAGGTCAGATGGCGTTGTCCGCGATCACACCTCGGTACCAGTGTGCGCTGCGCTTGAGAACCCGTCGCTGGGTGGGGAAGTCGACGTAGATCAGCCCCCAGCGCTGCTCGTACCCCTCGTTCCACTCGAAGTTGTCCATCAGCGACCAGACGTGGTAGCTCTCCAGCGGCACCCCGTCGGCGATCGCCCGGTGTACGGCGGCGAGGTGGTCGCGGAGGAACTCGATCCGGGCCGGGTCGTCCACGGTCCCGTCGGCGCCCAGTACGTCGGGGGTGGGCAGACCGTTCTCGGTGATGGTGAGCGGGACGTCGCCGTAGTCCCGGGTCACCCGGGTCAGGATGTCGTACATCCCGTCGGGGAAGATCTGCTGCCAGCTCGCCATCGAGGTCGGCCACTTGCGAATGGTGCCGCCGGCGGCGGTGACGTAGAGCGGGGTGTAGTACTGCACCGCGAGCAGGTCCACCGGGGCCGAGATGATCCGCAGGTCACCGTCGCGGATGCCCTGCACCAGCCGGCTGTCCGGCCCGAGGTCGGCGAGCACGTCCGCCGGGTACGCACCCTTGAAGATCGGGTCGAGGTAGAGCCGGTTCTCGTATCCGTCGTAGAGCCGGGTGGCCTCCGCGACGCCGTCGCTGTCGTCCGCCGGGTAGCAGGGGTGCAGGTTCAGCGCGGCGCCGATCCGGCTGTCGGCGCCGGTGGCGCGCAGTGCCTGTACGGCGAGTCCGTGCGCGAGCTGCAGATGGTGGGCGACCAGGTAGGCCGCGCTGGGGTTGCGCAGGCCGGGCGCGTGGTGGCCGCCCAGGTAGCCGTTCTGGACCACGGTCTTGGGCTCGTTGATGGTGAGCCAGACCGGAACCGTGTCGCCGAGCGCCTCGAAGACGGCCTCGGCGTAGTCGGCGAAGCGGTAGGCGACGTCCCGGGACTCCCAGCCGCCACCGTCCTGGAGGGACTGCGGCAGGTCCCAGTGGAAGAGGGTGGCCATCGGCGCGATGCCCCGCTGGTGCAGGCCGTCCACCAGGCGCCGGTAGAAGTCCAGGCCGCGCTGGTTGGGCGTACCCGTGCCGTCGGCCTGGATCCGGGGCCAGGAGATGGAGAAGCGGTACGTGCCGAGCCCGAGCTCCTGCATCAGGTCGAGGTCGCCGAGGTAGCGGTGGTAGTGGTCGGCGGCGACGTCGCCGGTGTCGCCGTTGCGGACCCGACCCGGGGTGTGGCTGAAGGTGTCCCAGACCGACTCGCCGCGGCCGTCCTCCTTGGCCGCGCCCTCGATCTGGTACGCCGAGGTGGCCGCGCCCCAGCCGAAGCCCTCGGGGAAGCGCAGTCCGAGGCGCGCCTCGGGCGAGGTACGTCGCTCGGGGTCGGACTCGGCGTCGCAGCCGGTGAGTGTCGCGCCGGTGCCCGCAGCGGCGGTGGCGGCCGAGCCGACCGACAGGCGGCTGGCTGGAACGGCGCTGGCGGATAACGCGGCGCGGCGCAGCAGATGCCGCCGGGTCAGTACGGACATGCTGTCTCCTCGTGTGTGGGGCCCTCCGCAGATGGCCGGGAGCGCTCCCATGGAGAAGGGTAAGTGATCCCTGGGCCGGTTGCGTATGGGATGTTCGGGTGGCAATGGCGGGTCTGGGCCTCGTCCATTGCCCGTCCCCACGTGCGCCATGAGCAAGGCGACCGGGCGTCGCGTCGCGACGGGGCCGGTCGCCGGGGAATGTCGATGGCGCGGTCGGAGCACCGGTTCGACGCCGGGGCGTGGTACCGATGACCGATGCACCCCCCTTGTGGTCGGGGGGTAGTGTGGGGACGGGGAGGGCAACCCCCGTCCCCACCGTGAGTTACCAACACGCACGAGCGGAATTGGCGTCCAGGTCGTGCGTGCCGCGCGGGAGCCGGGCCACGCGAGTGGCTCTGGTTCCACCTCCTCTCGACGGTGGTGTCGCGGCTGGCGGCGGAGTCCGGGCTGGCCCGCCGTCAGCCCTAGTGGCTGAGTGGTCGGCGGCTACCTCGCCGGAGCGGGTAACCTGCCAACGGGAGTGCGGACGATTGGTCGGGCCGACGTCCGCGAGCTCCGTGGTGGTGCGGATACAAGCTACTTACATCCTCATCAATGGAAGCGCTCCCATCGACGTTGGTTGGACTGTAGCCCGCGTCACGGGTTTGTGAAAGACCCAAAATAAGATCGAAACATCTGGCCAACGTCGAGGAAACTCCGTTGTGCCCGGATCGGTCGGTGAGTGTCCAGGTCAGAACGGCTCCCGACCGTCTTTTCAGGATCATGGAACCGCTCCCACTTGATGCGGGAGCGCTCCCATGCAAGACTGTCGAACTATCGCGCCAGGGAGCCACGCCGACGCGATCGCGGGCCGCCGAGGGCATCCGAACATCGGTACGGCGCCCACCCACCGGAGCCGCCACGTCCGGCGCCTCCTCCGGCGTCTGCCGACCCCGGTCCGGGACGGGTTGACCACCACCATCCCGGCGCCTTCCCACCCACGCGCACCGCTCCGGCTCCACGCGCAGGAGGCGCCTCGCCGCGGCACCGCCGCGGCTGGTCCGCGAGGAGATGCACGAATGAAGTTGAGGTCAGCAAGACGCCGGATAGCGGTGGCCGCCGCCGGCGTACTGGTGGTGGGGGGTGTCGCTGTCGCACCTGGGGTCGCCCAGGCCGCCCCCGGCTGCGACGTCACCTACACCGCCAACAGTTGGGGGAGCGGATTCACCGCGTCCGTGACGATCCGCAATGTCGGCGACCCGATGACCAGCTGGCGTCTCGGGTTCACCTTCCCGGGCAACCAGCGGGTCACCCAGGGCTGGTCGGCCAACTGGACCCAGTCCGGCGCGAACGTCACCGCGACGAACATGTCCTGGAACGGCAACCTCGCCACCGGCGCGTCGACCACGATCGGATTCAACGGTTCGTACTCCGGGACCAACACCAGTCCCACCTCGTTCACCGTGAACGGCGTCGCCTGCAACGGTGCGCAGAACACCGCGCCGACCGTCGACATCACCAGCCCGGCGAACAACGCGAGCTTCACCGCACCGGCCGACGTCACCGTCACCGCGACCGCCAGCGACGCCGAGGGCCCCGTCGACCGCGTCGAGTTCTACCGCAACGGCCTGCTGGTCGGCACCGACACGACCGCGCCGTACAGCTACACCAACACCGCCCTGCCGGCCGGCACGTACACCGCCCAGGCCCGGGCGTACGACAGCGCCGGCCTGGCCGGCACCGACGAGGTGGCCTTCACCGTCACCGGCACCAGCCAGGCCAGCGTGGTCACCCCCGCGACGCTCGCCCTCGCCGAAGGCGCCAGCGGCCAGCTGAACGTCAAGCTCAGCGCCGCGCCGACCAGCAACGTCACCGTCTCGCTGAGCAAGACCGGCGACGCCGACGTCACGCTCGGCGCGACCAGCGCGACGATCACCCCGCAGAACTGGAGCACCGGGGTCAACGTCGCGGTCAACGCCGCCCAGGACGCGGACGACACCAACGACACCGCGACCATCACGGCCAGCGCCAGCGGTTACACGCCGTCGGTGACCCAGGTGACCGTCAGCGACGACGAGGGCGGCGGCCCCAGCGGCGAGTACGGCGAAGAGTTCATGGAGCTGTACAACAAGATCAAGGCTCCGGGCAACGGCTACTTCAGCCCCGAGGGCGTGCCGTACCACTCGATCGAGACGCTGCTGGTCGAGGCCCCGGACCACGGTCACGAGACCACCTCCGAGGCGTTCAGCTACTGGCTCTTCCTCGAGGCGATGTACGGCCGGACCACCGGCCAGTGGGGCCCGTTCAACCAGGCCTGGCAGGTCATGGACCGGTACATCATCCCGTCCGAGACCCAGTCGAACTACAACCCGAGTGACCCGGCCGACTACGCGCCCGAGGCCAACCGGCCCGACCTCTACCCGCAGCAGGGCGGCAAGCTCGACGCCAGCGTGCAGGTCGGTCAGGACCCGATCGCGCAGGAGCTGCAGTCCACCTACAACAGCGGCCGGGTCTACGGCATGCACTGGCTGCTCGACGTGGACAACGTCTACGGCTACGGCCGGTGCGGCGACGGCACCACCAAGCCGGCGTACATCAACACCTACCAGCGGGGCCCGCAGGAGTCGGTCTTCGAGACCGTTCCGCACCCCTCCTGCGAGACCTTCGAACACGGCGGACCGAACGGCTACCTGCCGATCTTCATCGGTGACTCGTCCTACGCCCAGCAGTGGCGCTACACCAACGCCCCGGACGCCGACGCCCGCGCCGTGCAGGCCGCGTACTGGGCACTGAAGTGGGCCAAGGAGCAGGGCGCGGAGAGCCAGATCTCGGCGACCATCGCCAACGCCGCCAAGATGGGCGACTACCTGCGCTACTCGATGTACGACAAGTACTTCAAGCAGCCCGGGTGCGCCTCACCGTCCTGCGCCACCGGCACCGGCAAGAACAGCGCGGCGTACCTGCTCTCCTGGTACTACGCCTGGGGTGGCTCGCAGGGTGGCAGCAGCAGCTGGTCGTGGCGGATCGGCTCCAGCCACAACCACGGCGGCTACCAGAACCCGTTCGCGGCCTGGGCGCTGTCCAACGTGACCGAGCTGATCCCGCGGTCGCCGACGGCCCGCCAGGACTGGCAGACCAGCCTCGACCGGCAGCTCGACTTCTACACCTGGCTGCAGTCCGCCGACGGGGCCATCGCCGGCGGGGCCACCAACAGCTGGAACGGCGACTACAGTGCCCGGCCGTCCGGCGTGCCGACCTTCTACGGCATGGTGTACGACGAGAAGCCGGTCTACCACGACCCGCCGTCGAACCAGTGGTTCGGCTTCCAGGCGTGGAGCCTCGGCCGGGTCGCCGAGCTCTACAACGAGACCGGCAACGCCAAGGCCAAGGCGATCCTGGACAAGTGGGTGCCCTGGGCGATCGCGAACACGACCGTCGACGGCGCCACCTACCAGATCCCGTCGACGCTGCGCTGGTCCGGCCAGCCGGGCGGCAGCTGGAGCGCCGGCACCACGTCGGTCAACAACGCCAACCTGCGGGTCGAGGTCCTCGACCACACCCAGGACGTCGGCGTCGCCGGCGCGTACGCCCGAGTCCTGGTGCACTACGCCGCCCGGTCCGGCAACGCCCAGGCGGCCGCGACCGCCAAGGCGCTGCTCGACGCCGTCCTGCAGCACAAGGACGACAAGGGTGTGGCGGTGCCGGAGACGAAGGCGGACTACAACCGCTTCGACGACACCTACAACAGCAGCACCGGACAGGGCCTCTACATCCCGTCCGGGTTCACCGGAACCATGCCGAACGGCGACCCGATCAACTCCAACTCGACGTTCCTGAGCATCCGGTCGTTCCTCGAGGACGACCCGGACTGGCCGAAGGTGGAGTCGTACCTGAACGGCGGCCCGGTGCCGACCTTCACGTACCACCGGTTCTGGGCTCAGATCGACGTCGCGATGGCGTTGCACGACTACGACCGGCTGCTCGGCTGACGCCGGTCGACAGACGGGCCTGATTCCCACGGTCAGGCCACCCGTGGCGGGTCCGGCCGGATTGGCCAACGCAGCGATCCGGTCGGCCCGCCACTCCCCACCCGGGGCGGGCTCCCCGGGCGGGACCCCAGCACCGACCTGCGGGCGGGCGACACGACGTCGCCCGCCCGCGGCGTCTCCCCACCGGCCTCCCGGGCCCGTCCCCGGCCTCCGGCTGAGTTTCCAGTCAGCTGGGCGTGCCGTACGGGGACGGAGGGAGTATTCTGGCGGGCAGAGGGAGAGGCCGCTTCCCCCGTGGCGGCCTCTCCCTCTGCTGTTTCCCCACGGCTTCTCCGACGGGTGCGACCGCGCCCCGCACCGCCGCCGGCATACCGCCCGCCACCAGGCGAATCGCGACCCGACCGGGGTCGCCGTGCGGAGCACCGGATGCCCGACTACGGTTTCCGCCATGAGCGGGCGGAAGACGGTCCTGACGGCGGGTTGGCTCGGCTTGTCGACCCTGCTACAGGTGGTGGTCCTCGTCGCGGTCTGGTGGTTCGCCGTCCGCACCGAGCATGGTCAACTGCTCGACACGATCGCGCTCACCGGTAACTCCATCGGCCAGCACCGGATCGTGGGAGTGGTCGGCGGCGTACTCAACGCGGTCTCCCTGCTGTCGTTGCTGGCCGCCACCGTCGTGATCGGATTCATCGCGCTGATCCGGGGCCGGATCGGGCTGGCGGTGGTGACCATCGTGCTCATCGCCGGCGCGAACCTGACCACCCAGGCGCTCAAGTACGTCATCGAGCGGCCCGACTTCGGCATCGACCCGGAGCGGGCGGCGGCCGGCAACAGCCTGCCCAGTGGCCACACCACGGTCGCCGCCTCGGTCGCGATCGCGCTGGTGATGGTCCTGCCGCCGCGACTGCGCGGCCTGGGCGCCCTGCTCGGCGCCGGCTACGCCGCGGCCGCCGGCGTGGCCACCCTGTCCGCCGGTTGGCACCGGCCGAGTGACGCGGTCGCCGCCCTGCTCGTGGTGGGCGCGTGGGGGAGCCTGGCCAGCCTGGTCCTGCTGCTGGTCCAGGGCGACACCGTGCAGGTGGAGCCCGGTGACGGACACCTGGTGGTCCGAAACGTGCTCGCGATCGGTGGCCTGGTCCTGGTGGTCGCGGCGGCGGTCGCGATCGGCTGGACGGACGGCGAGCGGATGACCCCGATCGAGGAGTTCGGCCGGCGACGGCTCCTCGTCGCGTACGCGGGCAGCGCCGCCGGCATCGCCGGTACCGCCGCGCTGGTGATGGCGTTGGTGCTGCGTACGGTGCACCGGGTGGTGCCCCGACGCATCAATCGACCCGACCCGGCGGCGACGGAATGACGGATCTTGGCGGGTAGGGTCGCGACATGCGAACCCGCGACGCCTTCCGCGCCGAGGCCGGGCGACTGTCGGAGGTGCTCGGCGGGCTCACCGAGGCCGACCTCGACCGCCCCACCGGCTGCCCACCCTGGTCGGTCCGCGACCTGCTCGGGCACGTACGTACCGGCGCCGGCCGGATCGTCGGCATGCTCGCCCAACCGGCACCGGCCCGGGCCGAGGTCGACCCGGCCAGCTACTTCGGGCCGGCCAAGTTCACTCCCGAAACCGACACGGCCCGGATCGACGCCGCGCGCCGGGACGGCAGCGGTTTCACCACCGGCCGCGAACTCGCCGCCGACTTCGACCGCACCTGGCGCGAGGCGTACGACGTCACGGGTCGGGTGCCGGGGGAGCGGGTGGTCCGGACCCGGCACGGGGATCCGATGACCGTCGACGATTTCCTGGCCACCCGGGTGGTGGAGTTGGGCGTACACGGGCTGGACCTGGCGGCGGCCCTCGACCGGGAGCCGTGGCTGACCACACCGGCCGCCGAACTCGTCGCCGGGCTGCTCACCGACGCCGCCGGCCCGGCCGGGGCCGGGCTCACCGACGAGCTGGGCTGGGACCGGTTGACACTGATCGCCAAGGCGACCGGCCGCTCGCCGCTGACCCGAGCCGAACAACAGGTGGTCGACCGCCGAGGCGTGCGCTGGCCCGCCTTCGGTTGACCTCGGTCGGTCAGCCTCTGCGGAGGTGGGCCAGGACCACCGGGTCGATTCTGGCCGGGACGATCCGCTCCTCCAGGTTCTCCACGCCGGCCCAGGCGGCGAGCCGGGCGTCCAGCCCGGAGCCGTCGTCCGGGTGACCGGCGGCGGCGAGCAGCGTGGACACCTCGTCGGCGAGCGCGCCGGTCAGGTCGAGCAGGGTCGCCGGATCCGGCTTGCCGAAGAGCATGGTGTGCACCCCGAGCAGCCGTCCGAGTTCGGCCACCGGGTCAGGATGGTCGTCGACCCGCAGATCCACCACGACGTCGCTGCCGCCGCCGTAGCCGCCGCCCCGGGCCACCACCAGCAGTGCGGCGCTCTGCCGACCGCGCCGGTCACCGCCGGCCAGGTCACCGGCCCGGAGCGCGCCGAGCAGCCGCTCCGTGAAACCGTGGTCGGTCAGCCCCAGCCAGGCGTCGCGCATCTCGTCGACAACCTGCGGACCGGCCAGGATGTTGCCCTGGACCGCCCAGCCGTCGCCGGCCTGCCCACCGGCCCAGTCGTGGCACTCCGGCCCGGTCCAGCTGGCACCGGCACCGTCCGCGCCGACCACCCCGAGCTGGCGCTGTGCCCGCCCACCGTCGGCGGCGACGAGTCCGGCCACCACGTCGGCGGCGGCCACCCCGGTACGGAGCAGGGCGAGCCCCTGCGGACGGTAGGCCAGGTTGGCGTGCGCCTGGGTGGCGATCGCGCCGACCTCGGCCTCGGCGGCCGGTACCAGGGCACCGACCCCGAGGAACTTGCTGGCCACGGCGACACCGTGCATCCGGCCGTCGTCCGAGCGGGCCACGATCGAGAACGTCACGCGGCGAGACTACCGCTCCCGTCCACCGGGTACCGAGCCTCCGCCCGAGGATGTCGTCAGTCCCGCCAGCGGAGCGGGCCGGGATGCAGGGACCAGACCATCCGTCGCCACCAAGACCGCTTCGCCCGCAGTTCGGCGGCGTACGCCAGAGCCAGTTCGGCGGCCCGTCGCGCCTGCTCGTCGGTGGCGACGGCCGGCGCGAACGCGGCCAGGTTGACCAACTCGGCGAGGTCGTCGACACCGGGTACCGCCGGCCGGAGCCCACCGGTCGACGGTCCGGCCCCGACGCCGCCCGAGGGTTCCGATCCCGCCTCCGGGCCCGGCGGCAGCGGCTGCCCCGGCTCCCGCAGGCTCGACCGGGCGTGGGCGGCCACCTCGGTGGCGGCCAGATGCTCCGGCACCGGCCTGCCGGCCAGCCGCAGTGCGTCGGTCAGTTCCCGCCACGCCCCGGCGATCCGCTGGGCCGGCGGACCGTCGGCGAGTCGACGGCGACGTTGGGCCCGCCGCATCCCGACCACGACCAGGGCCAACCCGGTCAGCACCAGCAGCAGGCCGCCGGTGCCGCCACCGACCAGCACCGGTACGCCCGGTCCACTGCCGCCGCCCGGCGGGGCCACCGCCTCCGCCGACGCCTCCGGGGTCGCCTCCGGGGGCGGGGTGGTCTCCTCCGGCGGCGGCGTCGGATCCTCCGGCTCCGGCTTGAACTCGTCCTCCACCGGTCGGGGTCGGGTGTTCGGCAGCGGCAGCGGGTTGAACGCCACCCAGCCGAGACCCTCGAAGAGCACCTCCGGCCAGGCCAGCGCGTCCGCGCCGTGGACCGGGCCGGTACCGGTCGGCGAGTTGAAGCCGACCACCACCCGGGTCGGCAGACCCATCATCCGGCCGAGCACCGCGTACGCGGCGGCGAACTGTTCGGAGGTGCCCCGCTGCCCGCCCCCGTTCGGCGGTCCGAAGAGGAAAAACGCCAGGTTGGGATAGGCGTGCCCGCTCGGCGCGTCGGCGACCACCCGGTAGTGCTCGGCGAGGTACGTCTCGATCGCGATCGCTCGGTCGTACGGGGCGCCGTTCTCCTCGGCCAACTGGTCAGCGAGGCGCTGCACCTGCTCGGGCGCGCCCGGCTCGACCCGGAGGAACCGGGCCACCGCGTCCCCGAACGGCACGTTCGCCGCCGGCAGTAGGTTGTAGTCGGGGTGTTCCCGTTCCGAGCTGACCGTGTAGCGCAGACCCTCGGTCAGCCCCTCCGGGCGGATCAGGGTGCCGCTGGCCTGCTCGTACGCCACCCGGGAACCGGTCACCTCGCGAGGTGTCGGGACCGCCGGCAGGAGCCGGCCGCTGAGCTCCCTGATGGTGATCTCCTGCTCGATCCGGTCCACCGTGGCCGGCTCCGGCACCTGCTCCGTGGCGGGCAGCACCCGGCCCGCGTTGCGGTAGGTGCCGCCGACCCGCCAGGTCACCCCGTCGTAGTCACTGAGTACGGCGAGCCGGATCCGTACCGCACGGGACTGTTCGGCGGCGTCGGCCGGGCTTTCCTCGTCGGCCGGTTCGCCGTCCTCGGGCGGCTCCTCCTCGCCGTCACCGGCAGCCGGCTCGGTGGGCGGCGGCTCGTCCGGTGGCGGTGCGCCGGTGGTTCGTACCTCGAGCAGGGTCTGCTCCGGATGCAGTGCCCAACCGGAGATCCGGATCAGCGGGTTCTCGTCCAGACTCTCCACCTGCGGCGGCTCGACGTAGCGACGCGGGTCGACCGGGGTGGCGCCGACCTGCCGGGCCACCACCGGGGCCACCACGGCGGCGAGCCCGACCACCACGACCAGCCCGACGGCGGTGCTGGCGGCGGTCCGCAACCGCAGCGCGGCCCGGACCGCCGGCGTCAGGCCGGCCCCGGCGTCGGCCGCGTTCGCCGGGTCACGTCGGTCGGGTCGTCCGCCGGTGGCCAGCGCCAACGCGGCGGCGCCGGCGAAGGCGACGGTCAGCCACGGTGTCGACTCGGCGTTCGGGCCGACGACGTAGAGCGCCCCGGCGTAGAGGCCGACCGGGGCGGCGAGCCCGAGCAGCACCCTCGCCGCCCGGATCCCCACCTCGGCGGCGGCGAGTCCGGCCAGCCAGGCCGCGACCACCGGCACGATCACGGTGTCCGGGGTCGGTTCGATCGGGATCAGTGCGGTGAGCAGCCGGGGGATGCCGTTGCGGACCGCGTCGGCGGCGACGTCGGGCAGCCCGCCGGGCAGGTCGGCCCGCCGGGCGGTGAACCAGAGCGTGAAACCCGTGTAGCCGAGCAGGGCCAGCACCGAGAGCGGGGCGACCAGCCAGGACGGCGCCCGCCGGGTGGCCAGGCTGACCCCGACCGCGCCGACCGCCGCGCCAAGGACCAGCTGGCCGAGCAGCGGACCGGCGTACACCCGGCCGAGCACGGCACCGGCGAGCCCGATCATCACGACCAGCGCCACCGGCACCGCCAGCGTCTTGAGGAATCTCACCACCGGCGGACCCCGTCCCACTCGGCGGCGAACTCCGCGCCGTCCGCCGCGTCGACCACCACCAGACCCGCCCCGCCGGCCGGCGTCGGCCCGTCGGCGCCGAAGACCCCGACGACCACCGACGGGTACGCCGACCGGAGCCCGTTCAGGTAGCCCAGGTCGGCGCGGCCCGCCGGCCCGGTGAGGAAGACCAGGGTGTCGCCGAGCCGCTCCTGACGCAGCCGGAGCGTGGCGGTACGCAGCGGGTCGTCGTCGCCGCCCCGGGCACCCGGGGTCAGTTGTGTGGCGGCGAGCCGGTCCAGGACCTCGCCACCGGGGTCGGCGCCGACCAGCAGCATCGTCACCGGCAGGTCCTCGCGGCGGGCGGCCACCACCACCGAGGCGGCGGCCTCGCAGGCCGACTCGAACGTCTCGACCACCCCGTCGACCGCTCTCGGGTACGCCGCCGCCCGGTTGTCGAGCAGGACGACGATCCGGGGCAGGCTGGTGTCGAGTTGCTCCTTGACCATCAGCTCGCCGACCTTGGCACTGGTCCGCCAGTGCACCCGGCGAAGTTCGTCGCCGACGACGTACTCTCGCAACGAGTCGAAGGTGATCGAACCCTGGGGGACCTTGTCGACCCGGCCGTCCATGCTCCGGGACACCCCGGCCGGGGTGGCGGTCAGCGGGTGGATCCGGGGATGCACCCAGACCTGGGCGGTGCCGCCCTGCGAGCGGGCGACGGTGATCAGACCGAGCGCGTCCCGGCCGGTGATCCGCAGCGGCCCGACGGTGACCACCCCGCGCCGGTGGGTCGGCACCGGATAGCTGACCGTGGTGTCCCGTCCGGGCCGCAGCCGGAGCACCGGCACCGGCACCGGTCGGCTGCCGCAGCGGTCCTCGGCGACCAGGTTGGCCGAGCGGAGCCGGGCACTGTTCCGGATGGTCAGGGTCATGGTCGCCGGCTCGCCCCGGCCGACCCGGTCCGGGTCGGCGACCCGGGTCACGTCGAGCCGGGGCCGCCAGGCGGCGTTGCCGACCGCGCAGCCGACCGCGATGCCGGCGGTGGTGCCGAGCAGCGCGAGTTCCGGGTAGCCGAAACGGAACCCGACGAGCAGCAGGAGGGCGGCGCCGGCGAGCAGACCGAAGCCGCGCGAGGTGATCGTCATGGTGCCCCGGCGGTCAGGTCTGCGCCGTGGCGAGCTGTCCGGACGGCAGCGGCACCGGTACCGACGCCACCGCCTCGTGCAGCACCTCGGTCGGGGTGACTCCGCGGACCTGGGCGTCGGGGGTGAGCAGGATCCGGTGGGCGAAGACCGGCTCGGCGAGCAGCTTGAGGTCCTCGGGCAGGATCCAGCCCCGGCCGTCGATCAGCGCGTACGCGCAGGCGGCCCGGGTCAGCGCGATGACGCCCCGGGGGCTGACCCCGACCCGGACGTGCGGATGGTTGCGGGTGGCGGCGGCGAGCCGGACCGCGTACGCGTAGAGCGGGTCGGCGATGTGCACCCGCTGCGCCATCCGGACCATCTCGCCGACGGTGGTGGTGTCGGTGACCGGCTCCAACGCCTCGGGGGAGCGGACGGTGGCACCACGCAGCACCTCGATCTCCACCAGCTCGTCCGGGTAGCCGACCGAGAGCTTCACCAGGAACCGGTCGAGCTGCGCCTCGGGGAGCCGGTACGTCCCGTCCATCTCGACCGGGTTCTGGGTGGCGACGACGAGGAACGGTCGGGGCACCGGGTGCCGGACACCGTCGACGGTGACGTTGCGTTCCTCCATCACCTCCAGCAGCGCGGACTGGGTCTTCGGCGAGGCCCGGTTGATCTCGTCGGCGATGACGATGTTGGCGAAGACCGGCCCGGGATGGAACTCGAAGGCCCGGTTCGCCTGGTTGAAGATGGTCACCCCGGAGACGTCCGCCGGGAGCAGGTCCGGGGTGAACTGGATACGGCGCCACTGGCCGTGCACGGTGGCCGCGATCGCCCGGGCCAGGGTCGTCTTGCCGACCCCCGGTACGTCCTCCAGCAGCACGTGCCCCTGGGCGAAGAGCGCGGTCAGGGCGAGTCGGACCACGTGCGGCTTACCCAGCACCACCGAGTTGATGTTCTCGGCGATCCGGGCGGCCAGACTGGCGAAGCCCTGCACATGGTGCTGGGTAAGCGGCTCGTGGTGGTTCACGGTCGTGGTG
Source organism: Plantactinospora sp. B5E13 (assembly GCF_039871775.1). Lineage (NCBI taxonomy): Bacteria > Bacillati > Actinomycetota > Actinomycetes > Micromonosporales > Micromonosporaceae > Plantactinospora > Plantactinospora sp. B5E13. The sequence goes on along the minus strand of NZ_JBDPLT010000005.1, from coordinate 16,095 downwards.
CTCCTGACGTACGGGTGGTGCGGTCAGCAGGTCGGCAGGACGTTGATGTTGTCCCCGCCCTCCAGGTTGAGCCAGGCCCACGGGATGTAGTTCCGGCCCTCGTAGTTCACCTGGACCCACCAGGTGCTGCGCTTGTCGTTGTTGTAGATGTAGGCGTAGACCTCTTCGCCCGACTTCTTGCAGTACGCCTGCAGCCGGGTGCCGGGCCTCGCCCAGCCGACCTGCTTGTCGTTGTCCTGCTGGGTGCCGGAGAAGATCTCGTTGCCGTTGCGGCCGTCCCGGTCCCGGTCGCAGTACGTCGCGGTGTCACCGTTCTCACCGTTCTTGCAGGTGGCGATGCCGTAGACGGCGGCGGTCGCCCGGCTGGTCTGTGCGGTGCCGCTGCCGGCGGCGTTGGTCGCGGTGACGGTCAGGGTGTACGTCGTCGACGGGGTCAGTCCGGTGACCCTGATGCTGGAGCAGTTGCCGTTCACCTTTCCACCGCCGCCGGACCGGGTGACCGAGCAGGTGGCGGTGCCGCCGCCGGCGTTCACGGTGAAGCTGACCGTGACCGAGGTGGCGTCGGAGCTGCTTCCGGTGACCGTGACCGTCGGCGGGGCGACGGTGCGGCCGGTGCCGGTGGCGGCGGCACCGGCGCCGGCCTCGTTGACCGCCTGCACCCGGACCGTGACGTTCTGGCCGTCGGCGAAGCCGTTGACCGTGGCCTGGGTCTGGGTCGCCGGCACCTCGCTGGTCTTTCCGCCCGCGTCGATCCGGTATCCGGTGATCGGTCGGCCGTTGTCGGCGGGGGCGGTCCAGCGCAGCGAGATGGTGCCCTTGGCGTTGCCGACGGTGGCGGCGGTGAGGTTGACCGGTGCCTCCGGGGTGGTGAACGGCACGACGGTGCCGCTGACCGGGGAGGCGGCCGAGCCGGCGCCCTTCTCGTTGATCGAGACGACGGTGAAGGCGTACTGGCTGCCGTAGGTGAGTTCACCGGCCGGGATGACCAGTTCGGTGCCGGTCGCCTCGCCGGCCGGTGCGTTCGCGCCGGCGGAGATGGCGGTGACCGCGTACTTGTTGATCTTGTAGCCCTGGCCGTTGGCCTCCGGCCACTTCACCACCACCGTGCCGTCCGGCCGGGCCTCGGCGGTGACGCTGGCCGGCGGGTCCGGCACCTCGGAGGTCGGCGTCACCGGGTTGCTGCGCCGGGCCGGGCCGGCACCCTTCGAGTTCACCGCGTGCACCGAGAACCGGTAGGTCTCGCCGTTGGTCAGGCCGGTGACCTCCAACGACCGCTGGTCGGCGCCGACCTGGAAGGTCTTCCCGGCGCCCTCGACGACGTACCGGGTGATCGCAGCGCCGTTCGCTGCCGCCGGACGCCAGCTCACCCGGGCCTGCGCGTTGCCGGCGGAGGCGGTCACCGCGCGCGGCGCGCCCGGCTTGCTGACCACCGGATCCTTCGGCGGCGGAGGCGGCGGCGGGGTCGGCGGCGGGTCGCCGCCGAGGATGTCGTTGGCGTACTTGTTGACGTCCCTGACCTGGTGGTGGTCGTCGATCACCTTGGCCCGGTCGGAGTTCGGCGCGTTGACGAAGAGGTGGTTCTCCCGGACCTCCAGCTCCAGCGGCCCGTTCGTGCCCGGCACCTCGATCGTCTCCAGCAGCTTGCCCGCCTCGTCGAACGAGTAGACCTTGCCGGTGCCCTGGTCGGCGCAGTAGAACCGGCCGGCCCAGGCGACCGCCGGGTCGAGCTGGGTCCCCTCACCGGGGACGGTGAACCGCTGCCCGACGGCGGCGTTGACGCTCACCACGACGTTGCGGTCGTCGATCACCGTCACCGGGATCTGCTCGCCGGTGGTCCGCGTTGGCAGCTGACCCGGGCCGGTCAGCGGCAGCGTGACCGGTTGCGGCGCGGCCTCGCCGGCCAGCGTGGTGAGGGTGTTGGTGGTCCGGTCCAGCACGGCGATGCCGTCGTCGAGGGTCGAGACCTTCAGGTCGTGGCTCGGCTCGGCGACCGCCTCGCTGCGGATCTGCTTCGGGCTGATCCCGCCGGCGGAGCCGCCGCCGCCCTGGACGGCGTTGGCGTTGGCGTTCTCGGGCAGCTCCGCCGGGGTGATCGCGGAGACGGTGCCCTGACTCGGCACGGCGACCCAGAGCTTGCCGGTGCCGTCGAAGGCGCCGCCGGTGATCCCCGGCGGATAGTTGATCTGCTCACCGACCGGGGTGAGCGACCGCGGGTCGAGCTGTCGGACGATGCCCTGCACCGCGTCGACGACAAACGCGGAGTTCTCGTGCAGGGCGATGTTGACGCCGATCCCGGCGGTGCTCTTCGTGGTGGCCATGACCTGCAGGGTGGCGAGGTCGAGCGAGCTGATCGTGCCGGTGTTCAGGTCCCGCAGGATGAGCAGCCGGTCGGTCTGGACGACCTGCATCTGGTGGCCACGGCCGTCCGGCACCTGCATCCGGGTGTCGACCCGGCCGGTCACCCCGTTGACCCGGGCCAGCTCGCTCTTGGCCGCGCTCCACAGCCAGGAGCTGGCGTCGTAACCCGCCACCGCGTTGTCCGCCGCGCCCAGACCGAGCACGGTCAGCCCCATCGCGGCGGCGAGCGCCGCCACGGTGGCGACGGTGACGAGCCCGCCCCGGAGCCGGCGGGACCGCCGACGCGCGGTGGGACCGCCGGGCGCGACCACGGCCGCCCCTCCGGCATTGCCGTCACTGCCTGTGAAGCCGTTGCCTGTGGTGACCACAGCCGGCTGACCTCCCCATCGTGGCGGTGCTGTCTCCGACCGCCCTCGTCAGCGAATCTCCCCGAAACCGGGTGCCATCATATGGCCCGCCCTCTTCGGCCGGGTACCCGGAACGTGCCGTTGTGGACAGAGCCCGCGCGAATTGTGGACTGGCCTTCCCGTCACGGTTGTTTGGGCAGGTCAGCGACGTAAAGCTGGTGTCGAATCGTGATCAGTTCGGGCTTGCGCCGGTGCCCCGGGTGGTACACACGAGATCCGACGGGGCGAATTCACTCGTCGAATACACCGCGAGCACGGTGAAGCAGTATTCGAGTCGGGGATTCAGCGCGTTCACCGTGAAACTCGTCGGATCGCCGGCACTGACCCGCCCCATCGCCTGCGCCTCCTTGTTGCGCTGCGCGCCGGTGACCAGGAACGGCACCGTGCCACCGCTGGGGTCCGCCCAGGTGATCGTGATCGCGGTCCCCTCGTCGAGCAGTTTCACCTCGGTCGGCGGTTCGCCGGAGATGACCACGCCACCGGGATCGTCCTGGGTGGTCGGGGGTGGCGGGGCGTCCTTGTCGGCCACCACGGCGACCACCACCACGATCGCGGCGATCACCGCGGCGGCCGCCGCGACCGCCGCCGCCACCGTCGAGCCCCGGCCCGACGACCGTGGTGCCGGTTCCGCGACGGGCGTCGGGGCCGGCATCGTGACCACCGGGTACGTCTCCGGCTGCGCCGCCGACTGCGCCGAGTACGGCGGGTACGTCGCCGGCTCGTAACCGGGTCCGGTGGCGCGGACCGCCGGCGAACCCGTGGACGGGTACGGCGTACCGCTGGTCGGGAACCCCGCCCCGCTCGACGGGTACGGCGCGGCACTGGCCGGCGACGACGAGACCGGCATACCCACCGGCGCCGAGACGGGGTTCGGGGCGTGCGGCGCCGAGACGGGGTTCGGCGCGTGCGGTGCCGAAATGGGCTGTGGCGGTGCCACCGGCCCTGGCTGGGCGACCGGCGCCGGCGGGACCGCTGCCGGCTGGACCGGCGGTGGTGGGGCCGACGGCAGGCCGGACGAGGGCATCTCCGGGGACGCGCCGGTCGAGGGCGGCTCACCGAGATAGTCCCGGGCCGCCCGGACCTGCCAGTGGTCGACGCCGAGCACCCCCGGACCGATCGTCGCGATCCGGGTGAAGTTGCGCCGTGCCTCGTGCCGGTTGCCGAGTTCCTCGGCGACCGCACCGAGTTCGAAGGAGAGGGCGAGCATCAACGGGTCGGCATCGCCCCAGCGGTGCTGGCCGTCGGTCAGCGCCTCCTCCAGGGTTCGCCGGGCGGCTGCCGGATCGTCTGCCTGACGGTGCCACTGGGCCAGCAGGAGTGCGGTGGAGAGCACCTCGGGGTGGTCGTTGCCGTACGCGGGGCGGGCCGCGTCGAGGGCCTGGCCGAGGAGTCGGCGGGCGCCCGCGAGGTCGCCGGCGCCGTGCTGCGCCCGGGCGCGGTCCTGGACGGCGGCGAGCTGAGGAGGCTGGGACACGCCCGTCATGCTGCCCTCTGCCGGGGGTGCCGCGCCAGCCGGGTCTCAGGGCGGTGCGGTGTCAACTCGTACCGGCCGGGTCCGGGCGCGTTCCCGCGAGGCGGGACGCGCCCGGCTTACCGGTGCGGGGGCGGACGCTGTCAGGTCAGCGGGACTGCAGCGCGTCGAGGGCGACGGCCATCGCGATGACCAGGCGCCGGTCGAGCTGCGGCTGGTGGATGGTGACGACGTACCGGTCGCGCAGGCCCCACTTCTTCACGACCTCGAACGCCGGCTGGCCGTTGATGGTGAAGTCGAAGTGGTACGGCAGCCAGGAGAGTCCTTCGACGAACCGGCGCAGCAGCGCGACGGGCATGCTGCGCTCCTGGCCGGTGGCCTGGCCGAGGCCGGGCTGCTCGACGTGCCAGGTGGAGCGGAGCAGGGACGCCTTGAAGTCCTTGCGGAACAGGCCGATCGGGCTGCCGGCGGCGTCGGTGACGTCGTACGTCGCGCCGAGGTCGATCACCGCGCGGGCCTTGAAGCCGAGGACCGGCGTCTGCTTGGTGTCGTCGGTGTAGAGGGTCACCTGTTCCTTGAACGCCATCCGCTTCTGCTGGGCGAAGGCGAGCAGCCCGCCCTCGGAACCGTCCGGGTTGACGCTGTGGACCTCGTACTGGTTGACCATCAGCCGGATCCGCTGCCGGATGTGGAACTGGCTCTGGGCCTGGAGCACGTCAGGTTGCATGTTCGGGGGTTTCCTTCTGTGTCTGCGGCCTGCCCACGTCGTTCCACCGCCGGGCGCGGCCTCGAGATGTCGTCCGTTGACGCAGCTAGGGAGTCTTGCACAGCCGTGCGACAGCGGAGGTACCCGACGGCTCGGAGTTTCTCGACAGGTGGCGACGAACCGGACGACGTCCGGTATTCCGCGTCCACCGGACCGGCAGAGTGCCCCAAGAAGGATATGTGCTGTTCAGGGTGAACTTCCGGTTCCGCCGACCCACCCCGGAGTGGTCACGGTGCCGCCCCGGCCCGGTCGTCCACGCTTCGACGGTGGGCGACCGGGCCGGGGATCGCGTCGGCGACACGTCGGTCAGGGGTGGACCGGTCAGGGGTAGACGTAGAGCGCCCAGTACATCTGCGGGTCGTTCGGGTACCAGTAGGGCGAGCAGCTGTACGAGTTGAACTGCGGGCCCGACACGAGACTCTCGCCGAAGTACCGGCACGCCTCGACGGTGTAGTAGGTGCCGAAATGGAACGAGGTGCCGACGGTCGGCTTGCCGCTCGTCTGGGCCGCCGCCTGCGCCGGCGCGCCGGCGCCGACCAGCAGCGCTCCGGTCGCGAGCGCGAGCGCGGCCATCATCCGTACCCTACGCATGCCGCCTCCATGGAGATCGGGTGGACATCACCAGAGCAAGATAGACGATCATAGATGTGATGGGGTCGTCCGGGTTCTGGGGTTGTCGCCATCCGCGCAACACGTCGAGGTGGTCGGATCTGCCGAACCGGGGCTCTCCCGGGTAAATGTCAGACACCGGGTCATCTGCCGGTGAGTGTCCGCGCTGACCTCGGTCGATGACGCCGCCCCGGAGGGGCGGACCACGAGCGGAGCCGGTCTCGTACGTGGCTGCCGGCTTGAACGGCCAGCCTACGATCCGCGCATGTGGCGAGGTGAGATCGACGGGGTCACCATCCTCCGGGAGGACCTTCCGGGCGTGCCGGCCGCGACACTGACCGTCGGCTGCGGTGCCCGAGACGAGGCACTCGACACCACCGGCCTGACCCATCTGGTGCAGGCGCTGCTCGGCCGGGCCGAACCCGGCCGGGTGGACAGGTCCACCGCCGGGACCTCGATCGTCGACACGTCGTTCACCGCGGCCGGGTCGCCGGAGCAGTTGGCGGAGCACTTCGCCGCCATCTGCGCGGCCGTCAGCGGCCTGCCGGGGGAGGAACTGGCTGACGCGGTCGCCGACGTCGACCCGGAGGACCGCTACCTTCCGGACATCGAGAACCTGCGGGATCCGTGGGGTTCGCTGCTCGCCCGACGGTTCGGACCGTCCGGCCCCGGCCTGGCCCGCTGGCCCGTCGTGGACTACCGGCTCTTCACCGCCGACGAGATCCGACGACACGTCACGACGTACTTCACCAGCGGCAACACCGTCCTGGCCACGATCGCCGCCATGCCGCCGGACCTTCGCCTGCCGCTGCCGCCGGGCCCGCGGGTCAGTCACCCCACGCCGCCGGTCAGACACCAGACCGGACCCATCTGGTACGCCGACGACGTGCTCGGCCCCGGGCTGTCCTTCGGCGCCGAACCCGGCGCGGCGGTGGTCCTGCTACTGCGGGTGCTGATGACGCGGGTCGGCGCGGCACTGGACCGGGCTGGACTCGCCCTCACGGCGTATCCCGTGTTCCTGGCCGTCGACAGCACCCGGCACGAGTTCGGCCTGACGGTCAGCCCGAAGGGCGGCGGAGCCAGGGATTCCGATGCGGCGGCCGCAGCCGAGCTGCTCTGGACCGAGCTGCTCCGGCTGGTCCGCGACGGACCCGACCAGGCCGAGCTGGACCACGAGATGCCGGAGGAGCACGACCGGGTTCTGCCGGAGGCACTGCAGGCCAGGCTGGCGTCGGTGGCGTGGCTGTGGCACATCGCGGAACTCGAGCCCGCGACCGGGCGGGAGCTGTTCGGTACGGCTGACAGCTACATCCCGGACGCTCGGGCCGAACTTCGCGGCCTCACCCCGGCGGCGGCGCGGGACCTGATGTCCGGCTGGCTGTCGACCGCGACGATCGTCGTACCGTCCGGGGCGAGGCCGAGCCTGTCGGGCTGCACCGAGGACCCCTGTCCCCGTACCCGTCACGTCCCCTCGGGCGAGGTGCTCCGGCCGCCGCTGCTGAAACGGCGCCGCAACCGGGGAACGCTGGTCATCGGCGCGGACAGCATCTCCACGGTGGACGGCGAGGGCGACGTGCACACGGTGCCGCTCTCCGACGCGCTGGTGGCGGAGCGCAACGGCGCGCTCTGGCTTGCCCACACCGGCCACGGATGCCTCACCGACATCTCCGACTTCGCCGGCGCCGCCGACAAGCTCCGCTCCCTGCTGCCGCCACGTCGGTTCCGCCGCGTCTTCGGATAGCCTGCCGTCCCGATTCCGAGAGATTCCCGAACGCGGAGTCTGGTCGTCGTGGGAACGACGATCCGGCTCCATGATCTGGAGTCCCGGACTCAGAGGATCCGGATGCTGTCGATCCGGAGCAGCGGCACCGTCGTGTTGCCGCCGACCTGGGTGTCGTACGAGAAGGAGCCGAGGACGGTCACGTTCGCCCGGAACTCGTCGTCGTCCACCACGTTGCGCAACTGTCGGGTTGTGCCGGTGAGCAGGGTGTTCGTCTCGTAGTCCCAGTCGTCGGCCATGTTCTTCGGCCCGACGTCGGCCCGGAAGGTGTCGTCGCCGGTCGCCGCGTCGAACTGGGTCACCACCCCGTACACCAGGTAGGTCCTGCCGACGTACGAGTCGGGGTCCTTTGCCAGCAGTTTCCACTGCCGGGCGCTGAGCGTCCGGTACGTCGGCCGCGCGCTCGGCTTCGACGTCGTCGGGGTGGCGGCCGGGGTGGGAGTGGCCGTCGGCGTACCGGTCGGGGTCGCGGCGGCGGTGGTGGCCGCCGGGGTGCTCACGATGCCACCGGCGACCTCGGTCCGCCCGGCGTTTCCGCTGCTCCCGATGCCGATCCCGAGGACGATGCCGCCGCCGACCAGGACCAGGCCGCTGACGATGCCGGCGATCCACGGCACCGGGCCGCGGGCGCTGGACCGGGTCGGGGGCGTCGACAGCCGCTCGATGTGCAGCAGCGGCGGCGGCTCGGAACCGCCCGGGCTCACCGGTACGCCGTCACCGGTCGTCGGCGGGATGGGCGGTTGCGGGTTCATGGCTGCACCTCCGTGCGGTTGTCGAGGCGGTCGAGCAGACGGGTCACGTCCCGGTGCCAGCTGTCGAGTTCGGCGACCGTCGGCGCCAGCTCGTACGTGTGGTGGTGCATCGCCCGGGACAGCCCGTACCAGGCGGCCCGGGCGGTGCGGGCGGTTTCGGCGTCGAGCAGGCTCGACAGCACGATCAGCTGCTGCCGCATCCGGCAGCCGAGCACCGACGGGGCCTGCCGCTGCCAGAACCCGCGCAGTCCGTGTTCGAGGGCGATCCGGGTGAGGCAGGCGCTGCCACGCTGCCAGCAGCGGCGGGTGCTCGGGGTCGGTGCGGTCATCAGCCGCGCGGCGGCGTCGAGGAACTGCTGCGGGGTCACGGCAGGGCCAGCCTCTCTACCACCGGGCCGGCCTGGTCGACCAGCCGGACCAGGTCGACGCCGGTGCCACCACCGTGTGCGCAGCTGTTGGCGTCCCGGACCACGTGCGGGGCGGCGGGGTGCAGCCGGCGCAGTGGTTCACCGAGTTCACCGACCCGCTTCGGGTCGCCGAGCAGGGCCAGGGCGAGGATCGCCCGCAGCCCCTGCACCGCGTCGAGGGCGGCCTCGGTCTTGGCGATCGGCCGGCCGGCCCGGAAGTCGCGGGCCCGGACCCGCTCGTGGCAGGCGTACTCGATGGCGTCGCGAACCAGGTTGCCGACCACCGGCACCTTGACCTCGGCGGCCATCTCCTCGTCACATGCGATGGTCTTCGCGTCGGCGAGGTAGCGCAGCGCCGGGTTGCCGCCCTCGCCGCCGACCGTCACCTGGGAGCGGGCCAGCCGGCTGACGGTGAGGACCCGGGCATGGAGGTCCAGGTGGCGTACGGCGGCCGGGAGCCGGTCGTCGTGGGTGAAGACGATCACCTGCCGGTGTTCGGCGACCCGGGCCAGCACCTGGGCGAGTCCGTACACCTTGACCGGGTCCATGGACTGGACCGGGTCGTCGATGACGAGGAACCGGAACGGGCTCTCCGGCATCGTGGCCCGGGGCAGGAACAGGGCGAGTGCGAGGGAGTGCAGTTCACCCTGGCTCATCACCCCGAGCGCCGCTCCCGGCACCCCGTCGACGCTCACCCTCAGGTCGACCCGTCGGCTGGGGCCGGCACCGGCCAACCGGATGCCGCCGAGGTCGACGTTGCTCTCCTGACGCAGCGTGTTCCAGATCCCGGTCGCCTCGGCGGCGACCGGGGCCAGCTTCTGGTTGCGGATCTCGTCGGCGACCTGCTGCAGCCAGGTGACCGCCTTGCGCAGCGCGGCGTACATCCGGGCCGCCTGCCGGCCGGCCTGCTCGCTCTCGACCCAGGCGCGGAGCTGGTCGGCGACCGGCTGCCAGGCCTGCCGGCGGCGCCGCAGCGCCTCCCGGGCGGCGGCCTGGACCGGTTCCAGCGCCGCGCGCAGCGCCAGGTAGCCGGCCGGCGCGGTCTCGGCGACCTTCACCGGGTCGTCGGCGGCTGCCAGCTCCGTCCACTGCTGCCAGGCCAGGCGTACGTCGCCGGTGGTGACCCCGTCGGCGGTGAGGTCGGCCGCGAGGGCGGCCGGCTGCGGCGGGACGAGTTCCCGCAGTGCCCGCCGGCTCTCGGTGACGGTCCGGTGTGCCGCCTCCAGGTCCTCGGCCTCCCGGGTGAGCCGGTCCAGTTCCCGCTGGGCCTGTTCGGCCCACGCCCGGTCCAGGGTGCGACCCCCGCACACCGGACAGGGCTGGTCGGGATGCTCGTGGTGGTGCCGGAGTGCGTCGCGGAGCAGTCCGGCGACCGCCCGGGACGTCTCGGCCGGGGTGGCGGCGAGAGCCTCGATCCGGGCCAGTGCGGTCCGGAGTCGGTCGGCGAGCCTGGTGACCTCGTCCGGGTTGGGAAGTTCCAGCAGGTCGAGCTGGCGCAGTGGTACGACGGCGTCGCGGTCGTCGTCGTTGCTTTCCACAGTGGCCAGTGCGGTGAGCCGGTCGAGGTCGGCGACCTTGCCGGCGAGTGCCGCCTCGGCCTGCCGGGCTCGTTCGTCGTCCAGCCCGGCCAGGGCGGTACGCAGTGCGGGCAGGGTCTCGGCGGGCAGCTTCCGGAGCCGGTCCATCTCGCGGCGGGCGGTCTTGAGCATGGTTTCGACCTCGACGATTCGGCCGAGTCCGAGGATGCGGTGCAGGGAGTCGTACATCTCGCTGGGGCGGCCGCTGAGCAGGCCGCCGAGTTCGGCGTACGAGAGGAAGGGGCGGTACAGCTCCAGTGGGGCGGACCAGCCGAGGGCGGCGACGGACTGTCGGGGCTCGCCGGCGAGCTGGAAGAACGCCGTACCGTCGGCGAGGCCGTCCTCGGGCTGCCAGTGGTGTTCGACGGTGGCGCCGTTGCGGTGGCCGTCGACGCCGAGCCGGACCCGGATGCTCGGGTTCTGTCCGGCGTGCAGGTTGCGCCAGCCGTCCTGCCAGATGCTGCTGCGGCCGGACCAGCGCTTGTTGTCGCCGGTGAGGGCGTACTCGGCGGCTTCGGCGAAGCTGGACTTCCCGGAGCCGTTGCGGCCGGTGACGATGGTCAGCCCTGGTTCGGGTTTGAGGTTTAGGGTGGCGGTGGGGCCGATGCCCCGGAAGCCGGTCACCTCGATGCTGGTCAGGTAGGTGCCGATCGGTTCGGCGGCTTTGGATGCCTCGTCCGATGTGGTCGGTGGCGGGGTGGGCGGGTTGCCGCCGAGCGCCTGCTGGAACTCGTCCTCGCCGAGCAGGGCGGCGAGGACCAGGGTGGCGGCGTTCTCGGGCAGGTCGGCGCGGTCGAGGTGGTCGGCCAGGAGCTGGTCGACGGTTTCCGGTTCTGGGGTCGGCACGGCGTACCTCCGGATTCGGATGGGGTGCGGGACTACCGGCCGCGGATCTTGCGACCGCTCTCGGTGTCGGGGTAGAGGACGGCGTCGGCAACCCGACCGCCGGAGTCCTTGGCGCCTCCGCCGAAGTTGAGCGTTCCGGCGGCGTTGGCGCTGGCGGCGATGCCGTCCCAGTACTGGGCTTCGCGCTCCCAGCGGATGTCGGCGAGCAGGTTGAGCAGGTCGTCGTCGGTCAGCGGGCCGCCCGAGGAGGACCAGCCGGTGGCGTGGTGCGCCGCGATGCCGAGGCCGGCCAGGACCGCCGGGGCGGAGACGGCAGACCGGGCGGCGAGCTGGGGGAAGAGGTGACCGAGCAGCGTGGAGAGCAGCGGTACGACCCGTCGCTCGACCTGCTCCGGCGACGTTCCCTCCGGCAGGTCGGCGGTGCGGAGGGTGGCGGAGGAGCGACCGAGGCCGGCTCGCCCGAAGATGGTGGTGACCACCAGGACCCGCAGCGCGGAGAGGGTGATCAACTCGGGGTCGGTCCGGGTCAGCTGGCGCTTGCGGGCCTGGACGAGCCGGCTGAGGGAAACGATCCGCCCCTCGTGTTCGACCTTGACCGAGTCGGCGATCCGGTGCGCGAGCTGGGTGCCGAAGTCGCGCTGGTCCATGGACATGGCGAGGTTCTTGGCGACCGGGACGCCTTCGACGTTGCGGTCGTAGAAGATCTGTCGGGCGTCCTCGACGGCAAGTCCCCAGTAGAGCTCGAACGGCAGCCGGACCGCGCCGAGGGCGGAGTAGGTGAGGTCGAAGCGCTCCGGGTCGTCGTACAGCTCGTGCAGGGCGGTCACCTGGGTCTCGCCGTCGATCGCCACGACCGGCGAGTTGGCGAGCAGGGTGATCCGCCGGATGCCGCTGCCCGGGACGAGTTCCTCGCTGACCGCGCCCGGCTCGTCGGCGAGCCAGAGGGTGATCGGCGGCGTCGACCAGCCGGATCCGAAGTCGCCGGAGATGCCGGCGGCGATGTAGCGGGCGTACGCCTCGACGTTGCGCCCCTTCTGGGTGGCCTTGAGGGTGCGCTGGACCAGGCTACGGATCTCGGCGTGTCGGCGCATCGCGCCGGGGGTGTACCGCATGGCCCGCCGGTCCTCCTCCAGCTTCGGCGACGGTACGAGCTGAAGCAGCGCGGGCAGCCCGACCGTGCCGACCACGGCATCGGTGCGGAACGGGATGACGGTCAGCTGGATGCCCTCGACGGCGGCCGTGGGCAGGGTGATGGACACGAGGGAACTCCTTCGGAAGGCCAACTGGTGCGGGAGGGGGAGCCGGCGATCTGACGGCAGGCAGGCAGGGGGGAGCGGTATCGGCGGCATGGGCGCCGACCGATGAAAGCTCATCTAGGAGACCATGCAGTGAAAGCGTTGTCAAACGCGTTTACGCGTTCTAGGGTTGTCGGTGTACGGTGATCACCGCAGTACCCGCTGCCCCGCCCCCGACAGGACGTGCCGATGCCGAAGTCCAGCGCGCTGGTGACCGCCGCCGAGATCTCTCGGCTGGCCGGCGTCACCCGGGCAACGGTCAGCAACTGGCGTCGACGACACGCCGACTTTCCGGCCCCGACCGGCGGCACCGAGGCGAGCCCGGCGTACGACCTGGCGGCGGTCCGGAGCTGGCTCTCGGGCCGGGGACAACTGCCGGTCGACTCCGCGGCCGACGAGTTGCGGGTGGCACTGCGGGCCGCCGACGACCACGGCCACCACCTGCCGCTGCGACTGCTGCCGTTGGTGCTCGCCGTCTCCCGACTCTCCGACGACCAGGTCGACGCCCTGGCCGAACTGTCCGATGCCCGACTCGGCACCCGGGCCACCGAACTGGCCCGGTCGGCCGCCGACGAACTGCCCGGCACGGACGACACGCCAGCATTCCCCGTCGCACACGCCGACCTGCTCCGCGCACTGCTGAACGGCGTACGACGGGACGGGGCGACCGCCGCCGCCGAGGTGCTCGCCGACCACGACACCGAGGTGACCGGAGCCAGCGGCGGCTACCACACCCCGGCACCACTGGCCGAGCTGATGGCGGCCCTGATCGCCGAGCCGGGAACGTCGTACCCGACCAGGGTTTTCGACCCGGCGTGCGGGGCGGGGAGTCTGCTGGTCGCCGCCCTCGGTCTCGGGGCCCGGGAACTGTCCGGGCAGGATGTAGTGACGGTCCAGGCGGCGCTGACCGGCGTACGCCTGCGGGTGCTGGACCCGTCCGCCACCTCCCGCCTGGCGGCCGGCGACAGCCTGCGGGCCGACGCCTTTCCGCAGCTGACCGCCGACGCCGCGCTCTGCGCACCCCCGTACGGCGACCGGGACTGGGGGCACGCCGAGTTGGCCGGCGACCCGCGCTGGCTGTTCGGGTTACCGCCGAGGAGCGAACCCGGGTTGGCCTGGGTGCAGCACTGCCTGGCCCACGTCAAGCTTGGCGGGCCGGCGGTGCTGCTGATGTCACCGGCCACCGCCGAACGCTCCGCCGGCCGGCGGCTGCGGGCCGAGCTGCTCCGCAAGGGCGCGCTGCGGGCGGTCGTGGCGCTGCCGGCCGGGGCCGCCACCCCGCTGCACGTCGGACTGCAACTCTGGCTGCTGCGCCGCCCCGACCCGGCGGAGTCGGTACCGCAGACGGTGCTCTTCGTCGACCCGGTCGAGCCGGCGTCACCGCTGGCCTCGGACACGTCTGCCGCGCTGCGGGTCACGTCTGGTTCGGCCCGCACCACGTCGACCTCGACCGGTGGCGGGTCGACCGGTGGCCGGTCCGCGATCGACTGGCCGAGCCTGCGGGAGACCGTGCTCGACGTGTGGCAGCGTTGGCGCGCGGACCCGGAGACGTTCGACGGCGTACCCGGGATTGCCCGGGCCGTCCCGGTCATCGACCTGCTCGACGAGACCGTCGACCTGACCCCGGCCCGACACGTCCGGACCGCACCGGCCGCCGCCGCACCGGAGGAGCTGGCCGAGGCCGGGTCCGCGCTGCTGGCCCGGCTGCGGGCGACGGCGGCGGAGCTGACCGCGCTGACCGGCGGCGACGGCTGGTCGCCGGCGGGGGAGGAGCGGCAGCCTTGGCGCACCGCCACCGTCGCCGATCTGCTGCGCGGCAACGCGCTCGCCCTGCTGCGCGCGCCGGCGACGACCCGGAATCTTGACGAGGCGCCCACCGACCCGGAGCTGACCGTCCGGGCCGGCGACGTCCTGCTGCCTGAGCTGCTCCGTGGCGGGTTGTCGTCCGGCGTCGGGGCGTCGTCGGCCTGGGTCGCCGACGACCGGGACGCCGGTACGCCACTCGGACGGCAGATGATCCTGCTGCGCCCGGACCCGGGGCGGCTCGACCCGTGGTTCCTCGCCGGCTTCCTTGGCGCGGAGGAGAACGTGCGGGCGGCGGCGACCGGCAGCACCATCGTCCGACTCGACCCGCGTCGGCTTCGTGTCCCGTTGCTACCGCTGGTGGATCAGCGGCGGTACGGTCGGGCCTTCCGGCACCTGCACGACCTGCGGGCCGCCGCGGAACTCGCGGGGCGGCTCGCCGACGAGTCGGCCCGTACCCTCGGGGCCGGCCTCACCGGCGGCGCCCTGCTGCCGCCGCCCGCGCCCGGCGCCTCCTGATCCCGACACCGCGTCGGGGCAGTCCGCCGTACAGATGGCCTCGTCGGTGAAGCTGGTGCCGCACTTCTCGTTGAAGCGTCTTGCCGAGGCTCAAGGAGTACGACGCAGGCCGCCGGCAACGCGGCAAAGTGGGCGAAGCCTCGTTGAACGGCTTGCCGGTGGATCGCGACGAGGCGGTGCGCGCGTTGGACGTGCTGCGCCGAATCGTCGAAAGCCGGACAGAGCCGCGAGCCGACGCCGCCTGACGGCGGCCGCGACGTCGCGGAAGTTTGGGTGGTTCCCCGGGTGCACTGTCGTCATTAATTATTTAATCCCGAGCTTCGGGATTTTTCAGTATATCGGATAGTGCGGAGCTTGCACGGGGTCCCCATTTTGGGTGCCCGCTGTTCACGACTTGCCGAAGCATGATTACCGCATTCTGGAGCTTTCCTTGCTTTCCGTGTGCGCCATCCCACCAATAAAACATGCCCATCCAGTAGGCTGCTTCCAAACGATATTCGGGATGCCTTGAGTCGTAGGCCGTCCGGAGGTGGCGCATTCCCATATTGGTCCGGTTCTGTGTGCCGTGCAGCAAGCCGAGGGCGCAGTGTCCAGCAGGTGCCCAGTCCACATGACCGGTATCGATTGCTGTCTTATATGCTTTTATCGCCTCGTCCAATTCCTCTCGCTCCTCCAGCATGTGACCGAGTTGCCAGGCTGCTTCACCTTGTGCTTCTAAATTCTGTGATGTGAATGCTAAACGTGTCACTTTCAGGGCTTCGGGGCTGGGGCCTTCGCGAGAGTAAATCCGACTGCCGAGTGTGATGGCGGCCATTGGGGAGTAGTGGGGATCGCCGACGCGCAGTGCTTGGTAGTAGTAGTCGTCGACGATCACGGCTTCAGTGTCCATGGACTGGTGGACTTCAGCTAGCATTATGGCTATTTTGGCTTGGAAACCTGAATCGCTCAGTCTCATGGCGTGTTGAAGTTCGGATACGGCCGCGCGATAGTTTTGTGCATGATGGTATGCGAGTCCGATATTGAAGGAGGCTTTTGCCTGTGTCGCTTGGTCGCCGAGCTCTTTTGCGGTCGTCCAGGCTCGGATTGCTCCAGCGGCGTCGCGGGCCTCTTTTTCCCACAGTAGGCTGCCGAGACTGAGTGCGGCTTGCGCGGAGTGGCCAGGTTGTGCGCACAGGATGCTCTCTTCGTAGGCTTCTCTGGCCTCCTCTAGTAGACCCATCTGCATCGCGACCGATCCAGCCTCGAAGAGCGCCGCTGCTCGAAGATCTGGCTGCCCGGAGGCGGCCACGCCCCGGAAGGCTTCTAGGGCACCGCGCAGGTCCCCGAGTTCACATCGCCTCCTGCTGTCCGCCATAGCTACATCGACATCGGTCGTCTGAGCCTCGATCCACCGATGCGGTTCGTGTTGATCGCAGTTGAATAGATTTGATCCGATGTGGTTTCGGGGCAGGGTGGATTCGCCGATTACGTGGTCGGCTTGCTCGGGGCAGGGTTGTGCGGGGGTG